>JAHZNX010000124.1 GCA_020028375.1 Betaproteobacteria bacterium
CGCGGCGGGCGGGGAACTGAAGGACGTCGTGAAGCTCACCGTCTATCTCACCGATCTTGGGCACTTCGCGCTGGTGAACGAGACCATGGCCGCCTATTTCTCGCCGCCCTACCCCGCGCGCGCCGCCGTCGGCATCGCGAGCCTGCCGCGCGGCGCGCTGGTGGAGATGGATGCCATCATGCATCTCGAGTGAAAAGGGGGAAGGGTGAAGGGGGAAGGGCAGAAGCGCGCGCGCCGCGTGCCCGGATTTGCCCCGGTCCCCGCGCCTGATGCTTCGCTCTCCGGTCTGGGAAAGGGTACGCTCGCCCGGCTCGCAAGGCTCGGAATTGCGAGCAAGTTCGATCTCGTTCTCCACCTGCCGTTGCGCTACGACGACGAGACGCGGCTCTATGCGCTCAACGAGGCGCCGGCGGGCGAGCCGGTCCTGGTCGAAGGCACCGTGGTGGAGGCGGATATCAAATACCGCCCCCGGCGCCAGCTGCTCTGCCACATCGAGGATGGCAGCGGGGTACTGACCCTGCGCTTCTTCAACTTCTACCCGAGCCAGCTGAAGCAGCTTGCCGCGGGCGCGCGTGTGCGCGCCTTTGGCGAGATCCGCCACGGCTTCTCCGGGCCGGAAATGGTGCATCCGAAATACCGGTTGCTGCACGGCGTTGCGCCGGTCGCGCAGGCGCTGACGCCGGTCTATCCCACCACCGCGGGATTGCGGCAGGACGATCTGCGGCGCCTGATCGCGCGCGCGCTCGCCGACTGCGATCTGGAGGACACGCTGTCGCCCGCGCTTCTGGAACAACTGAAGCTCCCGTACTTCCGTGAGGCGGTGTTGCTGCTGCACAATCCCTCGCCGCAGGTCCCGCAGGCGGCGCTCCAGGAACGCCGCCATCCGGCGTGGCGACGGGTGAAATTCGACGAGCTGCTGGCGCAGCAGCTCTCGATGCGCTTGCACTACCAACGGCGCAAGAGTGCCGGTGCGCCTGCACTCAGGCCGCGCGGCAGGCTCGCACAGGCGCTTCTGGCGCGGCTGCCTTTCAAGCTCACCGCGGCGCAAAACCGGGCGCTGGCCGAGATTCGGCACGACCTCGCGCAGCCCTACCCGATGCAGCGGCTGCTCCAGGGCGACGTCGGCAGCGGCAAGACCGTCGTGGCCGTGCTCGCGGCGCTGCAATGCGTGGAGAACGGCCGCCAGGTCGGGATCATGGCTCCCACCGAGATCCTCGCAGAGCAGCACCACAGGAAGCTCCGGGAGTGGGTCGGCGGACTCGGCGTAGCCACCGCGTGGCTTTCCGGCAGCCTCACGGCGCGCGAGAAGCGCGAACAACTGGCGCGGGTGGCCGCCGGCGAAACGGCCATCGTAGTGGGCACTCATGCGCTCATCCAGGAAGACGTGCGCTTCCACGACCTTGGACTGGCGATCATCGACGAGCAGCATCGCTTTGGCGTGCGCCAGCGCCTCCAATTGCGGATGAAAGGCGCGCGCGCGAACAAGGGGGCGCAGCCGCACCAGCTCATGATGAGCGCCACCCCGATCCCGCGCACGCTCGCCATGAGTTACTGCGCCGATCTCGACGTCTCGGTCATCGACGAGAAACCGCCGGGGCGCGGGCCGGTGACGACAAGGCTGTTTCTCGACACCCGGCGCGGCGAAGTTATCCGGCGAGTGCGGGATGCCTGCGTGGACGGAGGCCAGGCCTACTGGGTGTGCCCGCTGATCGAGGATTCCGAAGCGCTGCAGCTGAAGACCGCGCTCGAAACGTACGACAAAGTGCGGCAGACGTTTCCGGAACTGAAGGTTGGGCTCGCGCACGGACGGCTGAAGGGCGAGGACAAGGCGCGCGTCATGGACGCGTTCAAGGCGGGCGCCATCCAGCTCCTGGTGGCAACCACCGTGATCGGGGTAGGCGTCGACGCGCCGAACGCGACGCTGATGGTGATTGAGAACGCGGAACGCATTGGCCTCGCCCAGTTGCATCAGCTGCGCGGCCGCATCGGTCGCGGCGCCGAGGAGTGCGACTGCATCCTGCTGTATCAGGAGCCGCTCACGGACACTGCGCGCGAGCGGCTCAAGATCATCTACGAACAGCGGGACGGGTTCGAGATCGCGCGCCAGGACCTGCGGCTGCGCGGGCCAGGCGAGCTGCTCGGCGCGCGGCAGAGCGGGGAGCCGCTGCTGCGGTTTGCCGATCTGGACGCCGACCTCGATCTGCTCGAAGCAGCGCGCGCCGCCGCGGGAGCGCTCCTGCGCGAGCAGCCGGATGCCGCGCGCGCGCACGTTGCGCGCTGGCTCGGCACGCGCCACGAGTTTCTGAAGGCGTGAACGGCGATGGCTCGCCACTCACGCGACGCAGGCGGGTTGATATACTGATTTCATGGCCCATTTACCCGCCGGGTCGGTCCAGCCTCTGACGTTCACGCAGCGGCTCGACGCCTACGAGCGGCTGATGCGGCTCGACCAGCCGATCGGCGCGCTCCTGCTGCTGTGGCCGGCGCTGTGGAGCCTCTGGCTCTCCCGGCGCGCCGTTCCCGAGCTCGATGTCCTGGTCATATTCCTGCTCGGCGTCGTCCTGATGCGTTCGGCCGGCTGCGTGATCAACGACTGTGCGGACCGCAGGTTCGACCCGTGCGTGGAGCGCACCCGCGACCGGCCGCTCGCAGCCGGCATCGTGTCGATGCGCGAGGCCCTCGCGCTGGCGGCCGCGCTGCTGCTCGGCGCCTTTGTCCTGGTGCTCCAGCTGAACTGGCTGACCGTGGTGCTGTCTTTCGCCGCGCTCGCGATCACGGTGATCTATCCCTTCCTCAAGCGCTTCTTCGTGTTCCCGCAGGCCTGGCTCGGCGTGGCGTTCAGCTTTTCGATCCCGATGGCATACGCGGCGCAGCTGGGCCTCATACCGCACGCAGGATGGGCGTTGATGGGCGCCACTTTCTTCTGGATCATCGCCTACGATACCGAGTACGCGATGGTGGACCGCGACGACGACCTCAAGCTCGGGCTGAAGTCCTCCGCGATCATGCTCGGGCGCTTCGATGTGGCGGGAGTCATGATCGCGCATGCCCTGTTTCTCGCCAGCCTGACGGCGATCGGTCGCTGGCAGCGGCTCGACGCTTTCTACTTCGCGGGGCTTGCCGTTGCGGCCGGCCTGGCCCTCTACCAGTACTGGCTGATCCGCGGGCGCGACCGCGGCCGCTGTTTCCGCGCCTTTCGCAACAACAACTGGGTGGGGCTCGCGGTGTTTGCGGGGCTCGCGCTGGATCTCCACTTCCGGTCCGGCATGCTGCGCTGAGGCTGTGCACCTGGCCCATGAAGTACCGCGATCTGCGCGATTTCCTGGCCGGCCTCGAGGCACGCGGCGAGCTGAAGCGCGTGACCGCGACGGTCGATCCCTGCCTCGAAATGACCGAGATCTGCGACCGTGTGCTGAAGGCGGGCGGTCCGGCGCTGCTGTTCGAGAAGCCGAAAGGGCATTCGATGTCCGTGCTTGGCAACCTGTTCGGCACGGTCAAGCGCGTTGCGCTCGGCATGGGAGTGGAGGCCGCGGACCCGGCCACGGCGCTGCGTGAGCTCGGCGGGATGCTCGCGACGCTCAGGGAGCCGGAACCGCCCAGGGGATGGAAGGACGCGTGGGACAAGCTGCCGCTGCTGAAGACCGTGCTTTCGATGGAGCCGCGGGTGGTGACGCGCGCGCCCTGTCACGAAGTCGTGCTCGAAGGCCCCGACGTGGATCTCGGGCGGCTGCCGGTGCAGACCTGCTGGCCGGGAGACGCTGCGCCGCTCATCACCTGGGGACTGACGGTGACGCGCGGCCCCAGCCGGCGGCGCCAGAACCTCGGCATCTACCGCCAGCAGGTGCTCGCCCGCAACAAGGTCATCATGCGCTGGCTCCCGCAGCGCGGCGGCGCGCTGGACTACCGTGACCATTGCCTGGCGCGACCGCGCGAACCATTTCCGGTGGCGGTGGCGCTGGGGGCCGATCCCGCTACGCTGCTGGGGGCGGTGACGCCGGTGCCGGACACGCTGTCCGAGTACCAGTTCGCGGGCTTGCTGCGGGGGGCAAAGACCGAGATCGTGAATTGCCTCGGCCACGATCTGCAGGTGCCGGCCGGCGCCGAGATCGTGCTGGAAGGCTCGATCCACCCCGGCGAAACCGCGCTCGAGGGGCCGTTCGGCGACCACACCGGCTACTACAACGAGCAGGAGCGCTTCCCGGTGTTCACGATCGACCGGATTACGAGCCGGCGCGATCCGATCTACCACTCGACTTACACTGGAAAGCCGCCCGACGAGCCGGCAGTCCTGGGCTTGGCGCTGAACGAGGTATTCGTGCCGCTGCTCACGCGCCAATTCCCGGAGATCACGGACTTCTACCTGCCGCCCGAGGGCTGTTCCTACCGCATCGCCTGCGTCAGCATGAAGAAGCAATACCCCGGTCACGCCCGGCGCGTGATGTTCGGCATCTGGAGCTTCCTGCGGCAGTTCCTCTACACCAAGTTCATCATCGTCACCGATGACGACGTCAACGTCCGCGACTGGAAGGAGGTGGTGTGGGCGCTCGCGACGCGCGTCGACCCGCAGCGCGACACCCTGATCACGGAGCACACGCCGATCGACTACCTCGATTTCGCGAGCCCGGTACCGGGGCTCGGCTCGAAGATGGGGATAGACGCCACCCGCAAGCTGCCGGGAGAGTCCGACCGCCGCTGGGGTGAGACGATCGCGATGAGTGATGAGGTGAAACGGCGAGTGGACGCGCTGTGGCGCGAGCTGGAGCTGTAGGCTGGAAATGCGGCGGGCGCCGCGCGGCCGTCACTCGAAACTGTAATGGATGCTCATGTTGAGGCTGCCCAGCCCCGGCTCGCGTGGCTGGTCCGGGATCCGGCCCCAAAGGCGCACCGTAGTCCCACCTTCGCCATCAAGCGGGGTCAGCCAACGCAAGGGCCCTGCCCGTCCTGAGAAGGCCCACCCGGGCCGGGACGCGCTGAGCGGCGGCGAGAGCTTGAGTGCAGTTGCATGAGCCGGGCGCCAGGCGACGTCGAAGCGCTGACCAAAGGGCCGCGGCTCGGGAGCCAGCGCTACCAGATTGTAGTTAAGGCCTGCCGGCCTGGAATCGAGCGAGAGGCTCTCGAGCCAATCCGCGGGCAGGGGCTCCGGTGCGGGATCTGCGTTTGGAGCGGCGGATTCGCTTGCGGGGGCCGCTGCGCCGGGCGTTGCTTCTGCGGCGAATGCGGCAGCTAGCGGCAGCACTGTCGCCGCCATCGCCCACACGATCAACGAGCCGCGAACCAGCATGGGCATCCTCCATGCAAGATCCGTGCTACATCGGGCGTCCTGGAAAATAACGGAATCCTGCCACCATTGGATTTCGCGTTCGTGATGTAGTATCCAGGCAGGAGCGGGAACAATGGCACGGCAGGCGGTGCGGCAAACCTGCAGCGACGCAACTAGTGCGCCGAGAATCCGTACGCGATGGCGGGCTACAAAGCGAGGTTGACCCCGCAGCTCATCTCTCGGGGCAGCACGCGCTTTCGCCGCGGTGATAAGTCCACGTGAGCAGCGCGTCCTGCGCCGCCTGCGCGTTGGCGGCATTGGGGTGGTTGACGATGGACACGACGACCAGGCGCCGCCCCCGCGCGTCGAGCATGTAGCCCGCGATCGAGCGCACCCCGGTCAGCGAGCCGGTCTTGATGTGGGCCTGCCCCGCCACATCGGCATCCGCGAGGCGTTTCTTCATCGTTCCGTCCATCGCGGCGAGCGGCAGCGAGGCGATGAACTCCGGCATTACCGGGCTCTGGAACGAGGAGAGCAGCAACTGCCCGAGGTCACGCGCGCTGATGCGCTCGACGCGCGACAGCCCGGAACCGTTCTCCAGCACCAGCTCCGGAAAGGACAGCCCCTTTCCGGCCAGCCATTCGCGGATCACGCGGTCGGTCTTCTCGCGTGTCGCTGGCTCCCCCGCTGCCTCCGCGCCGAGCGTGAGGTAGAGCTGCCGCGCCATGACATTGTTCGAGAACTTGTTCATGTCGCGCACGACCTGCGCGAGGGGGGGCGACTCGACCGCGCCGATCGGGCGCGCGTCCGCGCCCGCCGTGCCGTCGCGCACCGTGCCTGTGAAAGTCCCGCCAAGCTCGCGCCACAGCTCGCGGAACAAGCCGAGCACGTAATGGGCGTGCGGCAGCACGCTGTAGTTGCGCGCCCGCTCGCCGCAGCTCTCGGCGTAGCGGCCGCTGAACGCGAGGCGCGTCGCGGCTGAGCCGCCCTGCGCGTCCACCTTAAGGCGGTTGACCCAATCCCCGCACGGGCCGCCGACCAGCGTCAGCCGGTTGACGATCTGCACTTGCGGCAGCGCGGGCTCCGCCAGGATCTGCACCCGGCGCGCCTCGCTGTCCGGCACGAACAGGAGCCGCACCGCCTTGAAGTTCACCAGCAGCGCGTCCGGCCCGGTGTTGTACGGGCGCGTCGGTTGCTCGTCGAATCGCGCCGGGTCGTGGTCGGTGGCCGCGAAGTAGGTGCGGTCGAGCACGAGATCGCCGCGGATTTCACGCAGCCCCCGGCTGCGCAAGCCGCGTAGGAGCAGCCAGAAATTCTCGAGCGTAAGCTTGGGGTCGCCGCGGCCCTTCAGCACGAGATCGCCCTCGAGGACGCCGTTGCTCAATGTGCCGGCGGCGTAGGCCTCGGTCACCCACTGGAAGGCGGGACCGAGCAGCTCGAGCGCGGCATAGGTGGTGACGAGCTTGATGGAGGAGGCCGGATTCATCGGGCGCGCAGCGCCCGCGGCGAGGAGCGGGCTCGGCGCGCCGATTTCGTGGACGTAGAACGCCGTCGCGATTTCGGGGATCTCGGCTTGCACGAGCGCCCGGGCGACCGGCTCGGGCAGGGAAGCCGCCTGGGCGGGGGTGCGCAGCAGCCCGGCCGCGAAAAGCGCCGCGACGACAGCCGTCAGCATGCCGTGGAGCGGGCGCATTACCCCATGCGCATCAGCGATACCGGC
>JAHZNX010000125.1 GCA_020028375.1 Betaproteobacteria bacterium
GGCTACGAGGTCATCGGCTGGAAATAGGCCGGGGCTCGCTCGCGCGTCATTTCCGGTTTGGCGTGAACTTGAAGCGGCAGACGTTGCCGCCGCGCGCCATGCACTCCTGGTGGTCGACCTTGCTGTCGGTGAAGCGTTCCATCATCGCCAGGTCGAAGTGGCAGATTAGAAGCACATGTACGTCATCGCCGATGCGCTCGCTAACGCGATCGCCAAGCAGTTCCCTGCCCGATTCAGCTGATGAAGGCCCGGCGGATGCATCGCGGTGCGTCCGCCATTGGAGCAAAATAGTCGCAGCAGCAAACCCGTTTTGGAAAGGAGGCCGCCATGGCACGCATCGTAAAACGCACTCACACAGGACCGTACAAACTAGAGATCGGTGGAGAGGAGAAGTTTCTCTGCCGCTGCGGGTTGTCGAAAAACCAGCCGTTCTGCGACGGCTCGCACAAGCTTGCCAGGAGCGAGGACGCCGGCAAGCTTTACTGGTACGACGACGCCGGCCAGCCCCACGAAGTCGCCGACGCCTTCTCCGGGATTCGCACGTTTTGAGCGGCGCCGGAAATCATCATGCCGGTCCGTGAAGCTACGTTGGTGCGGCGCGACACGGTCGCGGAAGGCACGATGGCGTTTTATTTCTCCAGGCCTTCGGGATTTCAGCATCGGGCAGGGCAGTCGTTACTCATGACGCTTGTCGACCCGCCACAGACCGATAGCGAAGGCGATTCCCGCAACTTCACGATTGCCAGTGCGCCCCACGAGGCCGAATTGATGATTGCCACGCGCATGCGCGACACCGCTTTCAAGCGCGTCCTGAAGGCGGCTCCAATCGGGACTACCGTCAGGTTAGACGGGCCCAACGGCGAGATGGTGCTGCACGACGATCCGGCGCGTCCCGCCGTCTTGCTGGCGGGTGGCATCGGCATCACCCCCTTCCTCTCGATCGCGCGGGATGCCGCGCACCAGCGGCTGCCGCACCGCTTATGTCTCTTTTACTCCAACCGCCGGCCGGAGGATGCGGCATTTCTCGCCGAGCTGCGGGGGCTGGGGCAGGCAAACCCGAACTTTCGTTTGATCGCGGCCATGACCGAACCGGAGAAGTCGGCGCAGCAGTGGGCGGGCGAGACCGGCTTCATCCGGCGCGAGATGCTGGAACGGCATCTGCCCGATCTCGTGAGCCCCATCTATTACTTTGCGGGGCCGCCCGCGATGACCATGGCGATGCAGAAGATGCTCGAGGCGATCGGCATCGACGAGCAGGCCATGCGATACGAGGAATTCTATGGCTACTGACTGCTACAGCTCGCCCCCTTGCTACGCGCACGAACTCGCGCCGGATGGCAACGCAGAGTCGCCGGCGATGACGGCGGAGGAACTCGCCGCGTTCCTTGATGACTCACTGGTGAAAATGCTGGAAAGGGCGGCGCCATACGGCACGCGGAAAACGACATCCGCGGCGAGTGACGGCACGTAGAATAGAGCGGGCAAGGAGTCCGCTCGTGAGCGACAGGAAGACCGCATTTGTTCTCGCCGGAGGCGGCAGCTTTGGCGCGGTGCAAGTCGGCATGCTGCGGGAGCTGGTGAAGAACGGCATCGTTCCCGATTTCGTGGTCGGCTCATCGGTGGGAGCGATTAACGGCGCCTACTTCGCGGGGGCGCCGACGCCGGAGGGCGTGGCGCAGCTCGAAGCGATCTGGGGCGCGCTGCACCGCCGCGATGTGTTTCCGTTCACGTGGCGCAGCCTCGCTGGATTGCTTGCGCGCCGCGACCATCTCGTGGATCCCCGTGGCCTGCGCGCTCTCCTGGAGCGGCGTCTGTCGTACCGCAACCTCGAAGACGCGGTGATTTCGGTCCATGTCGTGGCGACCGATGTGCTGGACGGGAGCACGGTAAGGCTCTCCAGCGGTCCCGCCGCCGACGCCGTGCTCGCGAGCTGCGCGATTCCCGCGGCGTTTCCGCCGGTGCACATCGGCGGGCGACGACTGATGGACGGGGGGGTTGCGAGCAATACTCCGATCAGTGTGGCGGTCGAGCTGGGAGCCGAGCACGTGATCGTGCTGCCGACCGGATTTGCCTGCACGCTGGAGAGCCCGCCCCGTGGAGCGATCGCGAGCGCCCTGCACGCGATCAACCTGGTGGTCGCGCGCCAGCTGGTCATGGACCTGGAGCGCTATCGCGGACAAGCGGAAATCGTAACGGTTCCGCCGCTCTGTCCGCTGTCGTGGTCGCCGTACGACTTCTCGCACGCCGGGGAGCTGATCGAGCAGACCGCCGCGCAAACGCGCCGTTGGCTGGAACGTCGCGGGCTCGATCAGTACCGCGTACCGGGCGCATTGCTTCCCCACTCTCACGCCGGCGAGGGGGAGACCTGCGAGGAGTCAGACTGAGCCGTGGTTCGTCCGGCGGCTAGCCGCCGCGTTGCACGCCCGGCCAGCCGTCTTCCACGGTCCAGCTGGCGAGCGTGCGCACGGGTGTTTGTGGATCGGTGACTTCTCCTACGGTACGGAAGCGGGCGACGCAACGCTTCGGCGCGAGCTCGAGAATGCCGTAACCGCGGCGCCCTCCATTCGCGAAACGGATGTGCGGGTTTTCGTCCATCCAGGTCTGCGTCTGCTTCAACCCAGGGCCCTGCGAGGTTATGGAGCTGCCGCCGAACTCGGTCGCCACGACGGGCGCGGCGGGATCGTTGAAATCGGATTTCAGGTCGGCGACGATGAAGGTGTGGACGTCGCCGCCGATGACGAGAGGATTGGCGGCTCCGCTTTGCGAGACGCTGCGCAGCAGCCGAGCGCGCGCCGCCGGGTAGCCGTCCCAGCCGTCGGTCCAGAATGATTGCCCCTCGCCGGGCGTGCGGTCCACCTGCGCCATCAGCGTCTGCTGCGCGATCACGTTCCAGCGCGCGCGCGAGGCCGCGAGACTCTCGCGCAGCCACTCCTCCTGCGCTTTACCGAGCAGCGTAAGCGCCGGGTCGAAGAGCTCCGGGCAGTTCGCCGCCGCCACGACGGTGCTGCCGCCGCGCCCGGGCCTTGGGCACACCTGGTGCGACCGGTATTGCCGGTCGTCCAGCACGTGAAACGCGGCGAGCGCACCGAACCCGGCGCGGGTGTAGATCCGCATGTCGGGCCCGCTCGGCTGCATGCGCCTGGGCAGCGGCATATGCTCGTAATAGGCGCGATACGCCGCCGCGCGGCGCTCGAGAAAGAACTGCGGCTCGTCGAGACGCTGCGAGCGGTCGTTGGCGTAGTCGTTCTGCACCTCGTGATCGTCCCACGTGACGAGCCAGGGGAACGCCGCATGCGCCGCCTGGAGGTCGGGGTCGCTCTTGTAGAGCGCATAGCGGTCGCGGTACTCGGCGAGCGTGTGCGGCTCCTCGGTGCCGTGCTTGCGCACGTGGACCCGGCCCCACGAGGACTCGTAGATGTAGTCGCCGAGGTGGATGACGAGATCGAGGTCGTCCCGGGCCATGTGGCGGTAGGCGGAGTACCAGCCCTGCTCGTATTGCTGGCACGCAGCGAAGGCGAGGCGCATGCGCTCCACCGGGCTGGGCTGAGGCGTAGTGCGTGTCCTGCCGACAGGGCTCGTCGCGTCCCCGGCGTGGAAGCGGTAGAAGTACCAGCGTCCCGGCTCCAGCCCGGTCACCTCGGCGCGCACCGAGTGGGCCCACTCTGGCGCGGCGATCTCGGTGCCGCGGTGCACGATGCTGCGGAAGGACTCGTCGGCCGCGACTTCCCATCCCACCTTCACTGCCGCCGCGGGCATCCCGCCTCCGCCGAGTGGCTCCGGCGCGAGCCGCGTCCACAGCACGAAGCCTCCCTCGTCCGGGTAGCCCGATGCAACCCCCAGGGAGTAGGGGTTCTTCTCGAAGCGGGGCTGCGCCAGGAGCCGGGGGAACGGGAAAGCAACCCCGGCGAGCCCGGCTGCGCGGCGCAGGAATTCACGGCGGGAAATCGACATCTCGCCGACTATAACGCATACCCGCGGTGGCGCGCCGACCGCCCGGGCGTATCCCGGCACGCAATCCGATTATGTTCTGGCGCAGTAGGTCTACAATGGTTCCGGAATGGACTCCAGGGATTTCCGGGAATCGCTGGCAGCCGGACGCCCGCCACGCGGGCTGCCCGGTCCGCTGCGCGCCTTGTGGCATGCGGCCCGGGGCAACTGGAACCGCGCCCACGACATCGTGGCGGCGCAGGATGGCAGGGCCGCCGCGCGGGTGCACGCCTACCTGCACCGCAGGCAGGGCGACATCGTGAACGCCGACTACTGGTACTACCGGGCCGGCGCCAAACGGCCGCGCGGAGCCCTCGACAAGGAGTGGCGGACGCTGGTGCAGCAGTTCCTTCAGAGACAGTGACGACCAGGATAGGCATTCCGGTCGTCAGTCACCCATCGTCAGTCGTCGCCTCATTTGCATTGCAATCGGGGTGACGCAAACCTGAACTTCCAGGCGCAGCAGTGGCGAGGACGCTGAATATCATCGGCTCGGGGCGGGTCGGCCGCGCCTGCGCGCGGATGTGGGCGCAGGCCGGCGTGTTCGGGATCCAGGACGTGCTGACCCGCTCGCGCGCGAGCGCCGCCGAGGCCGTGAATTTCATCGGGGCCGGGCACGCCGTGGGCCGCCTCGAGGAGATGCGCGGCGCCGACGTATGGATGATCGCGACCCGCGATGACGCGATCGTGCCGAGCTGCGTGACTCTCGCCGCGTCCGGCAAGGTCACTCCCGACGACATCGTCTTCCACGTGAGCGGCGCGACGTCCTCGAGCGACCTCCGGCCGGTGAAGGAGAAGGGCGCGCTCATCGCCAGCGTGCATCCCGTCAAGACCTTCACCGACGCCGGGCAGGCGGTGGAGTCCTTTCCCGGAACCTTTTGCGGCGCCGAGGGCGACGCGGAGGCGCTCAAGGTGCTCAGGCCCGCGTTCGAGCGCATCGGGGCCAAGGTGTTCGAGATCGCGCCCGAGATGAAGCCGGTTTATCACGCGGGTGGCGTGTTCGCGTGCAATTACCTGGTGGCGCTGATCGAGGCGGCGTTGCGCGCGCACGAGAAGGCGGGCATCCCGCGCGCGGCCTCCCTCGCGGCGCTCGAGCCCCTCGTGCGCGAGACGGTCGACGCCATCTTCGAGCGCGGGCCCGCGCGGGCGCTGACCGGCCCGATCTCGCGCGGCGACACGGCGACGGTCGCGCGCCAGCTCGCGAGTGTCCGCGCGTGGGATCGCGAAATGGGCGAGCTCTACCGCAGCCTCGGGTTGCTGGCGGTGGCCCTCGCCGAAGCCGACCGGCGGTTCGACGCCCGGCGCGCCGCCGATCTGCGCGCCGCTCTTGTCATCCCTCACGGGACCCGGGAGTAACTGCATGCCTCTAAGCTTGAAGCGGATCATCAAGTTCGCCCACAAGCTCGATGACGCCTACTGCGTCACCTCGGACAAGGGCTTCCGGCTGAGGGACTACGATCCCGGTGACACCGGCAATCTCGGGAGAGAAGACAAGCCGCGCGCCAAGGAGGCGCTCAAGCTCGGCGTCGAGCATCTTGCGGCGCTCCAGGACATGCTCTACGCCCAGGACCGCTGGGCGGTGCTGCTCATCTTCCAGGCGATGGATGCCGCCGGGAAGGACGGCGCCATCAAGCACGTCATGTCGGGCGTCAACCCGCAGGGGTGCCAGGTGGCGTCCTTCAAGGCGCCCTCGTCGGAGGACCTCGACCATGATTATTTGTGGCGCTGCATGAAGCACCTTCCCGAGCGCGGGCGCATCGGCATCTTCAACCGCTCCTATTACGAGGAAGCCCTGGTGGTGAGGGTCCACCCGGAGCTCCTGGGAAAGCAGAAACTGCCGGAGGAGCTGGTGAGCAAGCGCATCTGGGACGAGCGTTTCGAGGACATCCGCAACTTCGAGCGCTACCTGAGCCGCAACGGCGTATTGATCCGCAAGTTCTTCCTGCACGTCGGGCGCAGCGAGCAGAAACGCCGTTTCCTGGAGCGGCTCGACGAGCCCGACAAGAACTGGAAGTTTTCGGAGGCCGACGCGCGCGAGCGCGGCCACTGGAAGGACTACATGGCGGCGTACGAGGAGATGATCCGGGAGACGGCGACCGAATACGCGCCGTGGTACGTGGTGCCGGCGAACAACAAGTGGTTTACGCGCATCGTGGTCGCTGCCGCCGTCATCGAGGCGCTCGCCTCGCTCGATCTCCGTTATCCGAAGGTGGACAAGCGCAAGCTGCAGGAGCTCGCTGCCGCGCGCAAGCTGCTGATGTCAGAGTAGTCACCATCCACGCCCCATGCCTTTGAAGACCGTCAGTGGCAAGCACGCCGATCCGCGCAAGGGCCGCGGCGCGGGCATCAATCCCGAAGGCCGCTTCGAGACCGTCGCGCGCGAGGCGTTCGACGATGGCTGGGACCGGCAGGAAGAAGAGCTGCCGCCGCTCAAGACCCATGTCACCGTGGAGCGCGTGAGCAGCATCATCTCGCGCAACGACTCGCCCGACGTCCCGTTCACCCAGTCCATCAATCCCTACCAGGGATGCGAGGTAGGGTGCGTGTACTGCTATGCTCGTCCCACGCACGCCTACCGCAATCTCTCGCCGGGCATTGATTGGGAGACGCGCCTCTTCGCCAAGGTGAACGCAGCGGAGAAGCTGCGCGAAGAGCTTTCGCGCCCGGGTTACCGATGCGAAGTGATCTCCATCGGCGCCAATACCGATCCTTACCAGCCGATCGAGCGGGAGCACCGGATCACGCGCGGCATCCTCGAAGTCTGCGCTGAAGAAACTGAGCGACGCGGGCGTGCCGGTCGGGGTGCTGTGCGCGCCGGTGATTCCGTTCCTCACCGACCACCAGATCGAGCCGGTGCTGGAAGCGGCGTGGGCGCACGGCGCGCGCCAGGCGGGATACGTGCTGATGCGGCTCCCGTGGGAGGTCAAGGACCTGTTCAAGGACTGGCTCGAGCGGCACTATCCCCTGAAGGCGAAGCACGTGATGAGCCGGGTGCACGCGATGCGCGGCGGGCGCGACAACGACCCCAGCTTCGGCAGCCGCATGAAGGGCGAGGGCGAGCTTGCGCGCCTGCTCTCCCAGCGCTTCCGGCAAGCGTGCGAGCGCCTCGGCTACAATGCTGGCAGCCGCAACCGCGAGCTCGACACGACGCGGTTCCGGCGGCCGGAGCGCTCCGGGCAGCTATCGCTGTTTGGCGAGGGGTGATGCGTGACGGGTTCATCGTGAGTGCGGCATGAAGAATGAAGTCAAGCTTTACGTCGGCGAGTCGCTCGGGAAGTACGGGTTTCCCGATGGCCACCCGTTCGGCCCCGACCGGCAGGACGCGTTCTGGAAGGAGGCGGTGAAGCAGGGGCTCGACAAGCGCGCGTCGATTGCCGACCCGCGGATGGCGGCGCAGGAGGAGCTGTACCGCTTCCACACGCCCGAGCACGTCGCATGGGTAAAGGAAAAATCCGAGGAGGGGTACGGCGCCATTGATTACGGCGACACCCCGGCCTGCCCGGGCATCTTTGAAGCGGCGGCGACGGTGGCAGGTTCCGCGCTGCACGGGCTCGATACTGTCATGAGCGGCGGCGCGCTGCGCACGTTCCAGCCGATCGGCGGTCTGCACCACGCGCGCCGCGGGAGCGCCGCCGGATTCTGCGTGTTCAACGACGTGGGCGTGGTGATCGACACGCTGCGCGGGCAGTTCGGCGTGAAGCGCATCGCCTACGTGGACATCGACGTCCATCATGGCGACGGGCTCTATTACCCCTACGAGGAGGACCCGGATCTCATCTACGCCGACATCCACCAAGATGGGCGCACGCTCTACCCGGGCACCGGCCACGCGCACGAGACCGGCAAAGGCGCGGCGAAGGGCACCAAGCTCAACGTGCCGCTGCTGCCGGGCATGGGTGATCGCGAGTTTCTCAAGGTGTGGGAGGCAGTCGAGGCCCACGTGCGTGGGCTCAAGCCGGAGTTCATGCTGTTCCAGTGCGGCGCCGATAGCCTGGCGGGCGATCCCCTGGCGATGCTGCAATACACGCCGGCGGCGCACGCGCACGCAGCGCGGCGCCTGTGCGCGCTCGCGAACGAGTTCTGCGGCGGGCGCATCATGGGCTTCGGCGGCGGCGGCTACCACCGCGGCAACCTGGCTGCGGCGTGGTGCGCGGTGCTGGACGAGTTCCTGAAGGCCTGAGGGCGCTCTCGCGCCGAGGCGACAGGGGGTCAGCCTCCCAGCTTGATGTTGGCGGTCCTGACCACTTTCTGCCACATCGCGACGTCGTGATGGAGCCTGTCGCGGAGGTGCTCCGGCGGGCCGCCGATGAGTTCCAGCCCGTCGGCTGTCAAGCGCGCCCTCACGTCAGGCAGTTGCAGGATGCGGTTGATCTCGCTGTTCCAGCGCGCGACGATGCTCTTGGGCAGGCCCTTCGGGCCCAGTATGGCTGCCCAGCTCACGGCGACATAACCCGGAACGGTTTCGGCCACGGTCGGGATTTCAGGCAAGGCGCTGGAGCGCTTGTCGCTCGTCACCCCGATGCCGCGCAGCCGCTTCGACTTGACATGCGGGATCAACCCCGGCAGGCCGCCGACGATGAGCTGGATCTCCCCGCTCATCAGGTCGCTTGCCGCGGAGGTGGCGCCCTTGTACGGCACGTGCGTCATTTGGGTGCCGGTCATCTGGTTGAAGAGCTCAGTCGCGAGGTGATTGCCGCTGCCGATGCCGCCGGAGCCGTAATTGAGCTTGCCGGGATTCGCCTTGGCATACACGATCAGCTCTTTGACGCTCGCGAAGGAGCTCGACGGGTTGACCGTCATCAGGTTGGCAATCTCGCCGATCATCGCAATCGGCTCAATATCCTTGAGCGGGTCGTAGGGCAGCTTGTAGAGCGCAGCGTTTGAAGCGTAGCTGGTCGACACGGCGACGAAGGAGTAGCCGTCGGGGGTCGTCTTCACTGCGATTTCGGCGCCGATGGTGCCGCCGCCGCCGGCGCGGTTATCCACTACCACCTGCTGCTTGAAGGTCTCGGTCAGTTTATGCGCCAGCGTTCGCACCACGATATCGGTCTGGCCGCCGGCCGGGAACGGCACGATCAGCCGGATCGGCTTGGTCGGGTAATTCTGCTGGGCGTGTGCGCCGCCCGCCGCGAGCAACAGCGCAGGAAGCGCAGTCATCAGCCAGTAAGTTCGCATTGCTTCTCCTCCATTGTTGTGGTTGCCCGGGCTTCCCCGTAAATGCGCTTCATGTCCGGAAGCTCGGTCGAATAATAATGCACCCAGAATCAAGCCTCCGTTCGTCAGTCAGCAGCGTGGCGCGAGGACCTATAAGACCTTCCATTTCAGAAGCACAGCCACCGCAGCGGGTAAGCCGAAGATAAGCAGAAAGATCGGCAGTTCTTCAGTGACCGAGTAGCCCGCTTTCGCGACCCCGACCCACATGTTCGCGCCAGCGATGGCCAGCCAGAACGCGACATAGGCGATCGTTGCCAGGAACATGGCTCCTGGATAGTTTGCGGAAAAGAGCCGTCCTACGATGAAAGATGCGGCCAGGAACAAAACCCCGGCGAGGAGGAATAATCCGGTGCGCATGAGAGTCCTTTCTGCCTGAGTGGCAATGGCGGGTTGTTAATTGGCGCCCAACGCCGGCGCTCAGCGGCGCCGCGCGAGCGCAGCGAGCGAGGAAGCCGTCCGCGAAGCTGGCGGCGTCCGCCGAAGTGCCTTGTTGGGCACCCAGTCTCGGCTCATATGGGTTTACCCGAAGCGTGGCTTGAGAAGAATGTGATGACGTGGCCGGCGGGCTCGCGGACAGTGAAAACCTCATGATCGATAGCTGGGCGAGCTTCGATCGGTGATGGGGCAAGCCCCAGAGATGTGAATCGTTGATAGGTTGCATCCAGATCGTCAACCATGAGGTCGAACGAGGCATCGCCCGCAACGATCGTGTCTTTCAGCATCAGTATCAAGTGCGTGCCGCCGCGCATTTCATAAACGGACACCTGGGGTCCGTCGAATATGGGGCGCATGCCAATTGTGCGCATGAACCGCGCAGATTCCTCCATGCGGTCTGTCTGCAAGACGACGTGTGCCACGCCTACGGCAGGGCGTTCATTGTGCTCGCTCATTTTCTTGGTGCCCAACGTCAATGGGTTGAGAAATTGGTTGACTTTATAGTTGACAATTTAGTTGACATTACTCTCTTCCCGGTCATTCTTTCCCTAAGCCGTTGTCATCTCCCACGCGTGTCAATACGTTACCGCCGAGAGGGACATGACGCAATTGCGCGTCGAGGAGCGGGGGCATATATGTCAGAGCTGAGCGCGGGGGACTTGCCGGGAGCGGTCGCGCGTCCTCGGCTTTTTGACGTCGTTCGCGACGCAATTCGGCGGCGGCATTACAGCTACCGCACGGAAGAAACCTACCTGCAGCCCGTCAGGCTCCCAACTGTGCTCACCGCGGGTGAAACGCGGCAATTACCGGCGACTACGGCAGCCAGCTGAAGTCCTACAATCTGCCTGCCGCGGCGTTCGGGCTGCAGTGGCGCGAGTCAGCGCAAAGTCGGCTGATGCGTTATGGTACGGGTCGGAGGTTGCGACAAGGGGGGTCTGGCGGTCTGGCAGGCTCAATGAAATCAATAACTTGAGGAGTTGAGGATGAGCAAGCTGATGATGGCAGCACTGTGCAGCCTGATGCTGGTGGCATCGCCTTTGGCGCTCGCACAGGAGAAGGCAAAGAAAGAGCCAACCGAAGCGCAGAAGAAGCAACAGCAGCGGATGGCGGACTGCAACAAGCAGGCCGGCGCCAAGAAGCTCGAGGGCGAAGCGCGCAAGAAGTTCATGAGCACGTGCCTGAGCGGCGGCGAGATGGCCAAGGGCCAGACCGATGCGCAGAAGAAACAGCAGCAGAGGATGTCGGACTGCAACAAGCAGGCCGGCGCCAAGAAGCTCGAGGGCGACGCGCGCAAGAAGTTCATGGGCACCTGCCTGAAGGGCTGACCTCTTCCCACGCCTCGTTGCGGAGGCGGGAAGCCGCGGGGCATACTGGACGACCGGTATGCCCCTTTTCTTCATGCGTACGCTGCGTAACTGCGTGCTCGCGCTGATCGGCGCCGCGGCGCCGGCCGCCGCAGCGGGCGCGGCGCAGGTGCAGGTTCAGGATGTCTACGAGCCGCAGCGCAAGCGCATGGTGGAGGAGATTGCGGCGCTCACCCGCGAGACGCGCTTCGAGACGGGCCGCGCGAGCCTCTCGGAGCGCGTCATGCAGGCGATTGCGAAAGTGCCGCGCCACGAATTCGTTCCCGCCTCGGAGCGGCGCAACGCCTATGCCAACCGCCCCCTGCCGATCGGCATGGGCCAGACCATCTCACAGCCCTTCATCGTCGCGCTGATGACCGATCTCATGGACGTCCTGCCCGGCGACCGGGTGCTCGAGATCGGCACCGGCTCCGGCTACCAGGCTGCGCTGCTCGCCGAGCTGGCCGGCACCGTCTATACCATCGAGATCGTCGAGCCGCTCGCGCGCGAGGCCGCGGAGCGGCTGAAGCGGCTCGGCTACGGCAACGTCATGACCCGGACCGGCGACGGCTATCGGGGCTGGCCCGAGTACGCGCCATTCGACGCCATCATGGTGACGGCCGCGCCGCGCGAGGTGCCGCAGCCGCTGATCGACCAGTTGAAGCCCGGTGGGCGGCTGGTGGTCCCCGTCGGCGGCCATGCGGCGGGGCAGTTGCTGCTGCTGATCGAGAAGCAGCCCGACGGGCGGATCACGCGCCGCAACATCCTGGGCGTCCGCTTCGTGCCCCTCACCGACAAATCAGGAAAGCAGCAGTAATCGTGTGATTCGGGCGGCGGTGCTTCGAACTGCGTGACTCGTTGCTCGTTACCCGTGACCGGCGACGAGAAACGAGAAACGAGAGACGAGGGTTAGGGCAGCTTCGCAATAAGGTCGTGGGCGGTGTGCTCGAGCACGGTGCGCTGCATCACCGGTTCTTCGGTCGTCGTCTCCTGCGACATGCGTATCTCCTGCATGGCTTCCCACGCGATCGTGCCATCCGTGCTGTCCCAAATCTGGAAAAACAGCCGGACATGCGCGTACTGGGTGTCCACGATGCGTAAACCGAGGAGCCCGAAACGTTCCTTCGACCCCTGTCCGAAGCCTTGCAGCTTGAGCTGGACGAGGTAGCGCGTTCCGGTTGCCGCACCGACACGCCGCAGAATGTCCCGCGCGAGCAGGCCAGTGTCGCGGTAGTCGTCGTACATCCGCTTGTAGTCGTCGGCCAGTCCCGCCTTGTTGATGGCGCCCAGCGTTTCGGCGAGCGTCACGACCCGCAGGCCCGGACGTTCGCGCTTGATCACGTCGGCAAAAGTGAGCGCCACGGCCTGTTTCTCCTGTTCCTGCCCGGTGACGGTCGAGGGCGTGATGAACGCCAGTCCGGAGGCTTCAAGGTCTCCCGGCCGCAGCGAGATTTCCTGTAGCTGCAGGCTGGGAAAAACCTGGGTGCCCTGGCACCCGGCCAGCACGAGTAACAGTGCCGCGAACGCCAGCGCCGCGGGCATCCTCGCGCGCGCAAGGCCGGACATTCGCAGCTTCCGTCTGCCGCCCTTCGGCACGCTACTCCGGTTTGATGTTCTGCTCGCGCACGACCTTTACCCAGCGGTCGTAGTCATTGCGGATCCGTTCGCCGAAGCGCTGCGGGGTGCCTGCCCCGCGGCGCCATCACGCCGAACCAGAGCTCGACCTCGTAGCCGGGCAGCGTTTCATTGAGGGGCGGGACGCTGGGCAGCGAGTACCAGCGCTTGGCGGTGGTCACCGCCAGGGCGCGGAGTTTTCCGGACTGGATGTGCGGGAATGTGGGCAGGATGCTCCCCACGATCAGCTCTACCTGCCCCGACAACAGGTCGGGAAGCGCCGCGCCGGTGCTCTTGTAGGCGACGCCGACCATGTCGATCTTGGCCATGTTGATGAGGAGCTCCGTCGCCAGGTGCGTGAGGCTGCCCACGCCCGGGGTGACGTAGTTGAGCTGCCCCGGCCGTGCCTTCGCCAGCGCGATCAGCTCCTTGGCGGTTTTCACGGGGAGGCTGGGGTGCACCGACAGCACGAATGGTGTGAAGCCCACTTCGGCGATGGGGATGATGTTGTTGATCGGATCGAACGCCGGCTTGTGCGTCGCCGGCGTCGCCGAGAAGCTTCCCGACATCACCATGATCGTGTATCCGTCGGGCGGGGCCTTGGCCGTCAGCTCCATGCCGATCAGGCCGCTGGCTCCGCCGCGGTTGTCCACTACGAACTGCCGTTTGAATTGTTCGCTGAGTTTCTGCGCGACCTGCCGCGCGGTGATGTCGCTGCCGCCGCCCGGCGCAAATGGAACAATCACGCGCACGACCTTGGCCGGGTAGTCCTGTGCGAACGACACCCCCGCTGAGATTAATGCCAACGCGACCAGCGTGACAGCCAACCGCTGTAGGACGCGGTGCCATAACCCGGGCGGCAGCGCCCCGTCTCCGCCCCAACACCAACCCCCTCGCCGAGATCCGGTGCGCCGCCCTCGCGCGAACGGCACGATCACGCGCACGACCTTGGCCGGATAGTCCTGACTGCGGGCACCGATCGGTATCAGGAGGACCGATAGCGTAGCCAGAACGGCTACCGGCAGATTACGCCAGGCGCAAGCGAGCATGGTCGAGCTCTCCCTTAACGTGGATGGTGGGGATCCGTGCGCTCAGAACCGGTAGCGCACGCCGAAACGCAGTCCGATGCCCTGGAGCCGCGTCGGACTCAGGCCGCCGAGGTCTCCCGACAGCACGTCGTAGCTCAATGCCCAGCTCGGCGAAAGCCAGTGCTGCCCGGTGAAGGAGAATTGACGCGGATAGGGCATTGCGGGGTCGAAGGCCGTTGCGTAAGTTTCCATCTCCCGTCCCAGCGTGAACCCGAACAGGGTGAACGCGCTGTGCTGGTAGCCGAACCGCACCTGATAGCCGGGGGCATAGCTTGTCCCCAGCCCGCGGGAAGACGCAAGCCCGAACCCGCTCGCCGGCGTAGCGTCACCCGGCGCGCCGAGGTCCGCGTCGTACACCCGGTACCTGATACCCACGCTCAGCGCCTTGCGGTCGCTCAGCGCAGTGCGCACCTCGCCCGCCAGGGCGTACTGGCGCGGCGCCAGCAGGGATTCCGGCGCATAGGCTGCCTCGAACGACGAAGCCCAGCTGCGCGAGAAGCCGTACGCCACACCGCCATACGCCTCCGCCGCACCCAGGCCGCCGCGCGTCAGCTCGCGCGAGCCGCCGAACAGGGTGAATTCGGAGGGTTGCCGGCTCGGCCAGGACGGCTTCGCCTCGCCACCGGACGGAGCGTCCACACCGGGCGCGGTTTGTGGCCTGAGCCCCTGACCGCCGTGCTCGGGGGAGAGCCGGGCCTGGGCAGCACAGGTGAGGGGAAGCATTGCAGCCGCGACAGCTACAGCGACCGCTTTGAGCGTGAGTCCGAATCGATGATGCATAGGCGATCCGAATTCGCTTTTCCAGTGCAGGCCGGAGCATGCATACACCCCGGGTTGCCGTTGTGGCTAGTTTAATCACTTTATCGGGTCCCGGGCACAACATTGTCGCGTCAGCGCAACAGATCGACGGCGACCCTCCAACGCTGACTCTGCCCGGCTCCGGCGCCGGGCAACGCATCAGGAGCGGGTACCGGAAGCGTTCTCCGGTTACAGCCGCTTGAATTTTCGGTCGAATTGCTGCCCGCGTCCAACTGCACTAGAATGTCCGGCCGGCTTGTTCGCAATTTCGCGCAACGCACTTCCAGGGGGAGGGACCCACAATGAAATATTTTCTAGACTCGCTCGGGTGGACGGTGTTCTGGGGCGTGGTCCTCACGCTCATCCTGTACAACGTCGTGAAGTACGCGTTGCAATAGGGGGCCGGCCATGATGGACTTCATTCAGCTCGGCATCGGGCGCTGGCTCCACATCGCGGCGGGCGTGATGTGGATCGGCCTGCTCTACTACTTCAATTTCGTGCAGGTGCCGGCGCTGGCGGACGCCGGCAAGGACGGCAGCGGGGCGGGCATCACCAAGCACGTCGCGCCGCGCGCCCTCTTCTGGTTCCGCTGGGCGGCGGTGGCGACCTGGCTCCTGGGGGCGTTGCTGCTCGGCAAGAATTTCTTCAATGCGTTCCTGTTCCTCAACCATGCCTTCTACTCGATCGGCGTTGGCGCGTGGCTCGGCACCATCATGCTCTTCAACGTGTGGGTGCTGATCTGGCCCAACCAGCAGAAGATCCTGGGCATGGTGCAGGCGACCGACGAGGAGAAGGCAAAAGCGCGGCGTGTCGCGTTCCTCGCCTCCCGCACCAACACCCTGCTTTCGATCCCGATGCTGTTCTTCATGGCGGCCGCCGGCCACCAGGGCATCTTCTTCGGCTGATCGGGTCAGGCTTTCACGAAAACGCCCGGGTTTGCCCGGGCGTTTTTCTTTGACGTCCGATCATTCATCACGCTCTATCGTGCCGGCGGCGCTCGCTCCAGCCCCTCGATCCTGGCGCCCGGCTTGATGCCGCGCTTCGCGAACCAGCCCTGGTTCATTTCCAGCGCGTAGCGCGCGGGTTTCGCGGCGGGGTGCGTGTCTTGTGTGTGCGGCTTCATGTCTTCGATGTTGATGATCACGCCGCGCTCGTCGAGGAACGCCACCGACAGCGGAATGTAGGTGTTCATCATCCACATCGCGTGCTGTGCGGCATCCCGGAACACGAACAGCATGCCGCGGTTCTCCGGCAGGATCCTGCGGTGCATGAGGCCCTGCGCGCGGGTCCCGTCGGTGGCCGCGACCTCCGCCGTCAGCCGGTGGCCGTTCACGACGAGCGGGATTTCCGGCATCCCCGAGCTGGCGGCGCACGCGCCCAGCGCGAGCGCTAGCCCCGCCAGGACCTGCGGGGCGCGGGAGGCGACCCCGAGACTCAGAGTTTTCTGCTCACCGCTCATCGCTCACCACTTACTGCTTGGCCACGCGCGGCGCGCTGCTCACCAGCCACTCTGAGATCGCCTCCAGCAGCTCGGTGACCTCGCCGATCGCCGGCAGCACCGTGATCTCCGCCGCTGCGTGCCGGGTGCTCAGCTCCTTCAGCAGCCGCGGCAGGTCCTTCTTCAGGTGCCCGCCCTGCGCCAGGAAGAGCGGTGCGACGGTGATCCGGGTGTGGCCGTCCTTGACCAGGCGCGCCACGCAGTCGCCGAGCGCGGGTTGCATCAGCTCGAGGAACGCGATCTCCACGGTGAGATCGGGGCGGCGCGCCGCGACCGCCTGCCGGATCGCGCGGAATGGCTCGCTCCATTGCGCGTCGCGCGCGCCGTGCGCGAAGAGGATAAGCGCTGACTTCGTCATCCTTTGCCCGTGCTTCCAAAGCCGCCGGCGCCGCGGCGGCTCGTGTCGAAGTCGTCCACCACGTTGAAGCCGACGTGGATCACGGGCACCACCACCAGCTGGGCCAGGCGTTCCATGGGATGGATCGTGAACGGGGCGCCCCCGCGATTCCAGGTGGACACGAAGATCTGGCCCTGATAGTCGGAGTCGATCAGGCCGACGAGATTTCCCAGGACGATGCCGTGCTTGTGGCCGAGGCCCGAGCGGGGCAGGATCACCGCCGCCAGGCCGGGGTCGGCGAGGTGTATGGCGATGCCCGAGGGGATCAGCTCGGTCTGGCCGGGCGCCAGCGCGAGCGGCGCGCCGATGCAGGCGCGCAGGTCGAGCCCCGCCGAACCCGGCGTCGCGTATCCCGGCAGCTGTCCGCGCAGGCGCTCATCCAGAATCCTGACGTTGATTGTTTTCATGGACGCATGCGTCGCCTGCGGTGACCGGCTAATGCGTGACGGTCGTGTTCCGCTCACTGCTTACCGCTTACTGCTTGCTTCTTTGAAGAGTTTCGCGATATGGGCGACGAGCTGCCGCGCCACGACTTGCTTCGATGCCCGGGGGAGCTTGTGCGCGCCCGCGTCGTCGAACAGGGTCAGTTCATTGTCATCCGCGCCGATCGCCTGCTGAGCGAGGTTCGCCGCGAGCAACGGCACCTTCTTCGCGCGGCGCTTGGCTTCGGCATGCTTTCGCAGGTTCTCCGTTTCCGCCGCGAAGCCGACGCAGAACGGCGGCCGCGGCCGGGCCGCGACCCACGCCAGGATGTCCGGGTTGGGAAGTAGATCGAGCCGGAGCCTGCGAGCGCTCCTCTTGATCTTCTGGCGCTGCGGGCTGGCGACGTGGTAGTCCGAGACCGCGGCGACGCTGACGAAGATGTCGGCGTCCGCCACGCGCTTTTTCACCGCCTCGAACATGTCGCGCGCGGAAACGACGTCCACGCGTTGCGCCCCGGCGGGCGCGGCGAGGCTGGTCGGCCCCGAGATCAGCGTCACCCGGGCCCCGGCCTCGAGCGCTGCGCGCGCGACCGCATAGCCCATCTTGCCGGAGCTGCGGTTGGTGATGCCGCGCACCGCATCGATGGTCTCGAACGTCGGGCCGGCGGTGATCAGCACGCGCGCCCCGCGCAAGGACTTCGGCGCGAGGAAGGCCGTCACCGCCTCGGCGATGTCGCGCGCCTCGAGCATGCGGCCCATGCCGACCTCGCCGCACGCCTGGTCGCCGCTCGCGGGCCCGAGGATCGCGACGCCGTCGCGCAGCAGGCGCTCGATATTGCGGCGCGTCGCCGGGTTGTCCCACATCTGGCGGTTCATCGCCGGCGCCACGATCAGGGGGCATTCGCGCGCGAGGCACAGCGTCGAGAGCAGGTCATCCGCCAGGCCCTGCGCGAGCTTGGCAATGAAATCGGCGGTGGCAGGCGCCACCACGATCGCGTCCTTGCCGCGCGAGAGCTCGATGTGGGCCATGTTGTCGGCAGCGCGCGCGTCCCACAGGTCGGTGTAAACCGGCTTGCCCGAGAGCGCCTGGAAGGTGGCGGGCGCGACGAGTCCGCGGGCGGCCTCGGTCATCACCACCTGCACCTCGATGCCGTTGCGCGCAAGCTCGCGCGTGAGCTCGGCTGCCTTGTAGGCGGCGATGCCGCCGGTGACGCCGAGAACGACCGATTTGCGCGAGGTTTCAGCCATGTAGCGCTTCAACTTCAAGTGGTGGGAAAGAGTGTAAACCAGCGCTCAGCGGTCAGCAATCAGCTGTCAGCCCGAGTAAACCGCTGCGCATGCCATCGCGTTAAGTTTGCAATTGCCGATCGCTGAAAGTTGAAAGCCGATGGCTATTACCGACTGGCCGCCCGACGACCGGCCGCGCGAGAAACTCCTCCACCGGGGCGCGGAAGCGCTGTCCGATGCCGAACTGGTGGCCATCTTCCTGCGCACCGGGGTCAGGGGCAAGAGCGCCGTTGACGTCGCGCGGGAGGCGCTGACGCGCTTCGGCTCGCTGTCGGGGCTGTTCGCGGCCGGAGTGGATGCGGTTACCGCGGTGTCCGGCCTCGGCGCGGCGAAATACGTGCAGCTGCAAGCGGTGCTGGAGATGGCGCGGCGCACCCTGCGCGAGAAGCTCGACCGCGGCTCGGCGCTGGGCTCACCGCAGGCGGTGCGCGACTTCCTTCGGCTCAAGCTCCAGGACCGGCCGCACGAGGTCTTCGTCGGGGTGTTCCTCGACGCGCAGAACCGGGTGTTGGCGGTGGAGGAGCTCTTCCGCGGCACGCTGACCCAGACCAGCGTCTACCCGCGCGAGGTGGTGAAGCGCGCGCTTCACCACAACGCCGCAGCCCTCATCTTTGCGCACAATCACCCCTCGGGCATCGCTGAGCCCAGCCGCTCCGACGAAGCGTTGACCGGCGCGCTCAAGCAGGCGCTAGCGCTGGTCGATGTCAAGGTGCTCGACCACTTCGTCATCGGCGCGGGGGCCGCGATGTCGTTTGCCGAGCGCGGGCTGCTTTGAGACGATACGCGGCAAGTCGCAAGCGGTGAGCGCACAAAGCGCCCGGTCCTACCGATCACGGCTTGAGGCTGCGGCGAAATGCCTGTAGAATCCGCCGCTTTCGAGATCCCCGGAGCCTTTCCATGTCACGCATTTGCCAGGTCACCGGCAAGAAGCCGATGCTGGGGCACAACGTGTCCCACGCCAACAACAAGACGCGGCGGCGGTTTCTGCCGAACCTGCAATATCGCCGTTTCTGGGTCGAGGCCGAGAACCGCTGGGTGAGCTTGCGCGTGTCCCAGGCGGGTCTGCGCACCATCGACCGCAAGGGAATCGAGACCGTGCTCGCGGAAATTCGCGCGCGCGGCGAGGAAATCTGAGGAGCCCGTCATGCGCGAGAAGATCAAGCTCGAATCTACCGCCGGCACCGGCCATTTCTACACCACCACCAAGAACAAGCGCACGACCCCGGACAAGATGGAAATCAAGAAGTACGATCCGGTGGCGCGCTAGCACGTCGTCTACAAGGAGACGAAAATCAAGTACCACGGGCGCCGGCGAAGGCCGTTCGAGCGGACGCGCGCGCGCCGCTCAAC
>JAHZNX010000126.1 GCA_020028375.1 Betaproteobacteria bacterium
CGGCCTCGCTGATGAGCGCGCCGGCGGCGACCACCGAGGCGCTGGTATCGAGCGTGCCGCCGAGCCAGGCGCCGGCGACGAGGTCATTCATGCCGGTCGCCTTGGCGATCCACGGCATGATCACCATCATCGGGACGGCGACGATCAGGACCAGCGACGTCACGTAGGAAAGCTTCTTCTTGTCGCCCTGGATCGCGCCGCACGCGGCAATCGCCGCCGATACGCCGCAGATCGAAACGGCGGTCGACAGCATGGCGCCGAACTCGTCGTCCACCTTGAGCCTGCGGCACAGCCAGAAGCACGCGTACCAGATGACGAACACCACCAGCACCGCCTGCAGGATACCGAGTATGCCGGCCTGGAGGACCTCCAGGAACAGCAGGCCGGCGCCGAGTATCACCAGCCCGGTCTTGATGAAGTACTCGGTCTGGACCGCGGGCCGGAGCCATGCGGGCGTACCGATCGTATTGCTGATCAGGAGCCCGATCGCCAGCGCGAAGATGACGTACTCGATGCCCCAGTCGACGAACGTACCGTTCCCGGCAAGGAAACGGGCAAACCACGCCAGCGCGAACACCACCGGAAAACCGATGATGAAGGGCACCACGCTCCCGCCCAGCAGCGCGATGCCGACCGCGGCGAGGACGAGATAGATGACGCCGACGTAAACCACCTTCGACAAGTTGTCCCACGTCAGCACCCGGGTCTCGGCGACGGCGGCGGCATGCCCGCGGATTTCGGCTCCGAGGGCGCCGGCCATGGTTCTGCTGCCGAGCTTCGCCAGCTTCGCGGCAGCGGAGTCGATCGCCTTGCGGTCGTTTTTCTCGAGCGCGCTCTTCAGCGCCGTGGCGAGAGCCGCCGTGTCCTTCTGGCCCTTGGCCTCGGCCTCCTTGACGATGCCATTGAGCGTCGCGATCCACCCCGGCGCACGTGCCGCGATTTGCTCATGGGTCGTCCACCGGAAGCTCGACACTGCATTGCGGAGGTCCACCGCCTTCGTGTTGAAGAAGGCGAGGACCACCACGATGATGAGGAATCCCAGGAATACGGCCATCCAGTCTTCTGTCCGCCAGCCTCTTGTCGCCATGAGCCCTCCTTTTATTTCACGTTTTGTCCGGACCGCGGTGCCGCTGCCATTGATCGCGCTCCCGGCGCGCCCCCTTGGGCAGGTAGTACGGCCACAGCCCGGATAGTCTTGACCCCGCACGGAGGGAAGTCAAGACCGGACACGGCGTTCGCGCATGCCGAAAGACCCGGTAGACGAAAACCGTCCAGCCGAGGATGAACGGCAGCACGATGACGACGCCGATGAGCACGACTTTGAGCGAGGACGGATGCGCCGCAGCCTCCCAGATCGTGATCCGGTCCATGACCACGTAGGGGAAGAGGCTGTAGGCGAGGCCGAGGAAAGCGAGCACGTAGATCGCGACCGCGCCGGCAAACGGAGCCCAGTCGGGAACGGCACCTGCCTTCCGGATGCGGCCGGACGCGCGCCAGACCCAGAGCCACGCCGCGGCGCTCGCCAGCGGCAGCAACATGAGCCCGAGCGTGCGCGGGAAATCGAACCATTTGTCGCGCACTGTTTCGCTCGCAAGCGGCGTCGCAAGGCTCACCAGCGCCACCCCGAGCGCGACCCACAGGAGGCCCCAGCGCGTCCAGCCGATCGCTTTCCGCTGCAACGCGCCCTCAGTGCGCCAGATGAGCCAGGTCGCGCCGAGCATCACGTAGCCTCCGCAGACGCCGCCGGCGACCACGAGCGAGAACAGCAAATAGCCGAAACCCGGCTCGAAGCCGGTGATGTAGGCTCCCAGCATCAACCCCTGCGCGAGCGACGCGACGAACGAGCCAAACCAGAACAGCCAGTTCCACAGCTCCCGGTGCCAGCCCTCGGCCTTCACGCGGAGCTCGAAGGCGACGCCGCGCAGCATGAGCCCGATCAGCATCACCACCACCGGCAGGTAGAGGGCGGTCAGCACCACGCCGTGCGCAGCGGGGAATGCGACCAGCAGGAGCCCCACCCCGAGCACGAGCCAGGTCTCGTTGGCATCCCAGAACGGACCGATCGAGGAGACCATCACGTCCTGCTCGCGCGCATCGGCCGCCGGCATCAACATCCCGACGCCGAGGTCGTAGCCGTCGAGCACGACGTAGGCAAGGACTGCGATGCCCATAAGGACCGCGAAGATGAGCGGGAGATCGAGCGTCATGCGGCAGTCCCCAGAGCCATTGCTGTGGCCGGCCGCGGCTCAGGTTCGCTGCCTTTGCCGGCGAGGTGCGTGAGCACCACCATGTAGGCGACCAGCATCAAGCTGTAGGTCAGCACATAGCCGGTCAGGCTTGCACCGAGCTCGGCCCCGCCGACCGGCCCCACGGCATCTGCCGTCCTCAGCACGCCCGTAACGAGCCAGGGCTGCCGGCCGATCTCGGTGACTATCCAGCCGGCGAGCGTCGCGATCCAGCCGGAAAACGTGAATCCAGCGAAGGTCCACAACAGCCATCGTGGGGGGGCGGTGCCGCCGCGCATCATCCAAGCGCCCAGCCATGACAGCGCGATCATCAGCACGCCCATGCCGACCATCACGCGGAACGCGAAGAAGAGCGGCGCAACCGGTGGCACGTCCGGGGCAAAAGCGTCGATACCCTTCAGCTCCGCGTCGGGATCGTGCCTGAGGATCAGGCTCGCCCCCCTGGGAATCTGGACGGCGAAGTCGTTGCGCCGTTCCTTATCGTTTGGAATCGCGAACAACACCAGCGGGGCGCCCTTTTCCGTTCTCCAGATCGCCTCCACCGCGGCGATCTTCGCCGGCTGGTGCTCGAGCGTGTTGAGGCCATGCTGGTCGCCGACGAAAGCCTGCACCGGGGCGAGCACCGCGGCAATCACGATTCCCGTGCGCAGTGTTCGCAGCGCGCCCCCATCGCCGGGCGCCTTGAGGAGGCGCCATGCGGAGAGTCCCGCAACGACGAACGACGCAGTGAGCCCGGTAGCGAGCATCATGTGCGTGAACCGGTAGGGGAACGAGGGATTGAAGATCACCTCGATCCAATCGGCCGCCACCAGTTGCCCGTCCATCACGCCGTGTCCGGTCGGGGTCTGCATCCAGGAATTGAGCGCCAGGATCCAGAACGCCGAGAGCGAGGTGCCGACCGCGACCAGCACGGTGGAAACGAGATGCACCCAGCCCGGGACGCGGTTCATGCCGAACAGCATCACGCCGAGGAACGTCGCCTCGAGGAAGAATGCGGTGAGCACCTCATATGCCAGCAGCGGACCGGCGATGTTGCCGACCTTGAGCATGAAGCCCGGCCAGTTGGTGCCGAACTGGAACGACATGACGATGCCGGTGACGACCCCCATCGCGAAGGTGAGCGCGAAGATCTTGACCCAGAGCTTGTAGGTTTCGAGCCAGGCTGCATCGCGAGTGCGCGCGTACTGCGCGCGGAAGTAGACCAGGATCCACGCGAGACCGATGGTGATGGTCGGGAACAGGATGTGAAACGCGATGTTCAGTCCGAACTGCGCGCGCGCAAGCATCAGGGCTTCGTTGGCGTCCATGGCTGCGGCCATTCTACGACGGTCACAACGGGGGGAAGCAGGGCGGTGGATTGCGTGGCATAAGCTCTTGAATCGCTGAAAATACCTCTTGAAACGGTCATCGCGCCCCCCATCTACATTGAAAGTTTAAGAGTTAGGATATCGGTATGCGGTTCGACAAGTTCACGACCCGGTTTCAGCAGGCCTTTTCCGACGCCCAGAGCCTGGCCGTCGGCAACGACAATCCGTACATCGAGCCCCAGCACCTGTTCTCCGCCCTGATCGCCCAGGGCGACGGCGGCACCTCCTCGCTCCTCTTGCGCGCCGGGGTCAACGTCGGCGGGCTGCACGCGGCATTGAAAAGCGCCGTCGGGCGGCTGCCCCGGGTCGAGGGCGCGGGCGGCGAGGTCAACGTCTCGCGCGAGCTCGGCAATCTCCTCAACATCACGGACCGGGAAGCGCAGAAGCGCGGCGACCAGTTTATCGCCTCGGAACTATTCCTGCTCTCGCTCACGCAGGACAAGGGCGAAACCGGGAAGCTGCTCAAGCAGCACGGTGGGAGCCGCGAAGCGCTCGAGAAGGCGATCCAGGCCGTGCGCGGCACCGAGACGGTCCAGAACCCTGAGGCCGAAGGGCAGCGCGAGGCGCTCGCCAAGTACACGCTGGACATCACCGAGCGCGCGCGGGCGGGCAAGCTCGACCCGGTGATCGGGCGCGACGACGAGATCCGGCGCGTGATCCAGATCCTTCAGCGCCGCACCAAGAACAATCCGGTGCTGATCGGCGAGCCCGGCGTGGGCAAGACCGCCATCGTGGAAGGGCTCGCGCAGCGCATCGTGAACGGCGAAGTGCCGGAGTCGCTGAAGGGCAAGCGGGTGCTGTCGCTCGACATGGCGCAACTCCTCGCCGGGGCCAAGTACCGCGGCGAGTTCGAGGAGCGGTTGAAGGCCGTGCTGAAGGAAATCGCGCAGGACGCGGGGCAAACCATCGTCTTCATCGACGAGCTGCACACGATGGTGGGCGCAGGCAAGGCCGAGGGCGCGATCGACGCCGGCAATATGCTGAAACCTGCGCTCGCGCGCGGCGAGTTGCATTGCGTGGGCGCGACGACCCTCGACGAGTACCGCAAGTACGTGGAAAAGGACGCCGCGCTCGAGCGCCGCTTCCAGAAGGTGCTGGTGGACGAGCCGAGCGTGGAAGCCACCATCGCGATCCTGCGCGGGCTGCAGGAAAAATACGAACTGCATCACGGCGTGGACATCACCGATCCCGCGATCGTCGCGGCCGCCGAGCTCTCGCATCGTTACATCTCGGACCGCTTTCTGCCGGACAAGGCGATCGATCTTATCGACGAGGCGGCCTCCCGCATCAAGATGGAGATCGATTCCAAGCCCGAGGAGATGGACAAGCTCGACCGGCGGCTGATCCAGCTGAAGATCGAGCGGGAGGCGATGCGGAAGGAGAAGGACGAGGCATCCCGCAAGCGCCTCGCAGCCCTCGAGAGCGAGATCAAGTCGCTGGAGAAGGAATACTCCGATCTCGAGGAGATCTGGAAGGCCGAGAAGGCCCAGGTGCAGGGGTCCGCGCACATCAAGGAGGAGATCGACCGCGTGCGCGCGGAGATCGTCCAGCTGCAGCGCCAGGGCAAGTTCGACAAGGTGGCCGAGCTGCAATATGGAAAGTTGCCCCAGCTCGAAGCACAGCTGAAGCACGCGGACCGGCCCAAATCCGGCGCAAGGCCGCGGCTGCTGCGCACGCAGGTCGGCGCCGAGGAGATTGCCGAGGTAGTCTCGCGCTGGACCGGCATCCCGGTGTCGAAGATGATGCAGGGCGAGCGCGAAAAGCTGCTGCAGATGGAGGACAGGCTCCACCAGCGGGTCGTGGGGCAGGACGAGGCGGTGCGGCTGGTGGCGGATGCCATCCGGCGCTCGCGCGCGGGGCTCGGAGACGTGAAGCGTCCCTACGGCTCCTTCCTCTTCCTCGGGCCGACCGGCGTCGGCAAGACCGAGCTGTGCAAGGCACTGGCGGAGTTCCTGTTCGACTCTGAGGATCACCTCATCCGAGTCGACATGTCCGAGTTCATGGAGAAGCACTCGGTCGCGCGGTTGATCGGCGCGCCGCCGGGCTATGTCGGCTACGAGGAGGGCGGATACCTCACCGAAGCTGTGCGCCGGAAACCCTACTCGGTGATCCTGCTCGATGAGATTGAAAAGGCGCATCACGACGTCTTCAACGTGCTCCTGCAGGTGCTGGACGACGGCCGCATGACCGACGGGCAGGGGCGCACCGTGGATTTCAAGAACACGGTGATCGTGATGACCTCCAACCTTGGCAGCCAGATGATCCAGCAGATGGCGGGCGACGATTACCAGCTCATCAAGACCACGGTGCTGGGCGAGGTCAAGGCGCAGCTGCGGCCGGAGTTCGTCAACCGCATCGACGAGATCATCGTGTTCCACGCGCTGGACGAGAAGCACATCCGGTCCATTGCGAAGATCCAGCTCGCCCAGCTCGAGAAGCGGCTTGCCGCCATGGACATCCGGCTGGACGTGAGCGAGGCGGCGTTGAAGGAGCTCGCCGCGGCGGGTTTCGATCCGATCTACGGCGCGCGCCCCCTCAAGCGCGCGATCCAGCAGAAGCTAGAGAATCCGCTTGCCAAGGCGATCCTCGAAGGCCAGTTCGGCCCCAAGGACCTGATCCGCGCTGACGTGAAAAAGGGAGGCATCGCTTTCAGCAAGGGCGATTTCAATCAGAACCAGAATGTTGCAGCGTGAACTTCAAGCGCTGCCGAAATTCGGGGCGCGAGCACGCGGCGCGGCATTGACTCGGGCCCGCTGCCGGCGTAAAAAGTAATCAGGAGTGCGCGACATCCCGCGCCCGGTACCAGGTGCGGGCTCATCGAGCGTCCGGGCGAACGTCCGGATATCGAGCGTCACGGGTGAAGGCCGTATGCCCGAGCCTGCGCACTTCCGAAGCGGTGGAATGCCGCGTTTCAAGAGTGTGCCGCTCTACGGCGGCATTGCCCGGTCGAACCGGGAACCCGCAAAGCCCCGCTCCCATGCGGGGCTTTGACTTTTGAGGCCGCGGCGGCAGCGGCGATAGAATAGGCGACGCTTGCATGGGTGCCGATGGCATGAAGATCCACCAGATCCATATTCGCCACGACGAAAGCGAGGACCGGCTCTTGCTGCGGCTGTCCACCACGGACAACCATGAATTCCGGTTCTGGCTCACGCGCCGGTTCGTGAAGCGGCTGTGGGCCATGCTCGTGCAGATGCTGGAATGGGACCAGGCGGTTCGGCAGCAGGTCGATCCCGCTACGCGCCGCACGGTGCTGGACATCCAGCACGAGGGCTACGCCCAGCAGGCCGATTACTCGAAGAAGTTCGAAGAGACGGGGCGCGATCTGCCTCTGGGCGAGACGCCGGCGCTGCTCGCCAAGGCCAAAGGCAAGAAGGGGCAAAATGGCATGCAGCTGCTGAGCCTGCAACCCCAGAAGGGGCAGGGCATCGACATGACGCTCGATACCAGGCTGCTCCACGTGTTTTCGCGGCTGCTGCGCCAGGCGGTGGCCAAGACCGACTGGGACATCAATCTCGGCCTGCACCCGGGACAGGAGCCGCCGCAGGAGGCCGTCCCCCGCAAGCTCAACTGACAGGGGAGGAGAACCGTGGCCAAGCGTCACCGACAAAAGACCGACGGGCCCGCGCGCCCGATCAAGTCCAAGCGTGACTACGAGCGCGCGTCATCCCTGGTCAAACGGCTCTCGGGACAGAAGAGCCTCGATTCCACGGCGGAGCTGCGCCTGCAGTCGCTGCTGCAGGAGCTGGACAAGTTCGACGACCCCGAAGAGAACGAGGCCAAGGACGATCTCGAGGACTCCGACTATTCCGGACCGCGCCGGCGCTGGTCCGACGATGCGTCGGGGGGCGAGTGACGGTCCCGCTATAACTCCAGCCGGCGCCAATAGCCGGTCAGCTCCAGGTAGCCCAGGCCGGCGGGTTTGCCGCCGCGCAGCGCGCGCACGGCGCCTTCCCAGTAGATCGCGCCGCTCGAGGCGCGGGTGTCGTGCTCCTGGTCGTCGAAGAGCGGTTCGATCGCGAGCTCGAGCTCGCCCGCCCTCACGACCCACGACACCGGGTAGACCGTGCCAGTGCGTGCCGAGCGCCATTCACGCCCCGGGGTGAAGCGGATATCCGCCGGCGCAAAGACGCGTACCGAACCGTCCGCGCGGCGCAGAGCTCCGCCCGCCCAGAACGATCCGCCTTGCCGGTCGCGCATGCGGAATGCCATCAGGGCGGCTCCGCCATCGAGATTGATCCCGATCCAGTCCCAGCCAACGGCTTCCTTCTCCATGTATTGGGAGGACCATTCGTGGTCGAGCCAGGCGCTGCCCGCGACAGCCTGCGGCCGGCCATTCCGCGTGAGCGTGCCGCTCACGCCGAGGTGGGGAAGGCTGTAGTAGTAGCTTGCTGATTCCGGCACCGGTCCTTTCCGGCTCCTGCCATTTTCT
>JAHZNX010000366.1 GCA_020028375.1 Betaproteobacteria bacterium
TTCACGGTCACGGTGAGGAACACCACGCGCTCGTGCAGCACCTTGTTGTGATACAGGTTGTGCAGCAGCGAATGCGGGACCACCTCGGGCGTCGCCGTCAGGAATACCGACGTGCCGGGCACGCGCTGCGGCGCCTCCCGGAACAGCGACTCGAGAAACGGCTCGAGCGGCACGGTGGACGCCCGCATCCGCCCGAACAGGATCTCGCGCCCGCGCCGCCAGGTCGTCATGAACGTGAACACCACGGCGCCGATGACGAGCGGGAACCAGCCACCCTCGGCGGTCTTCAACAGCGTCGCCGAGAAGAAGGCCATGTCCACGATGATGAAGAAGCCGGTCGCAGCGATGCAGAGCGCGAGCGGGTAGCCCCAGCCGTAGCGGATCACGAAGAAGGTCAGCAGCGTGTCCATCAGCATCGTCGCGGTGACCGCCACGCCGTACGCCGAAGCGAGCTCCGAGGAGGAACCGAAGCCGACCACCGCCGCGAGCACCGCGGCGAGCAACATCCAGTTGATCGCGGGGATGTAGACCTGGCCGATCGTGCTGGCCGAGGTATGCACGATGTGCATGCGCGGCAGGAAGCCGAGCTGGATCGCCTGCTTGGTCATCGAATAAGCGCCGGAAATCGTCGCCTGCGAGGCGATCACCGTCGCCGCCGTGGCGAGCGCGACCATCGGGTAGAGCGCCCAGCCCGGCACCAGCAGGTAGAACGGGTTCCTGACCGATTCCGGCTCCGCGATCAGCAGCGCGCCCTGCCCGAAGTAATTGAGCACCAGCGCCGGCAGCACCAGGCCGAACCAGGCCAGCCGGATCGGCCCCTTGCCGAAGTGGCCCATGTCCGCATAGAGCGCCTCCGCGCCGGTGACGGCGAGCACCACGGAGCCCAGCACTACGAACGAAACGAGGATATGGCTCGTGAAAAAGTGGTACGCATGCCACGGGTTCAGCGCCCACAGCACCTGCGGGTTCCGCACGATGCCGTAGACGCCGGCGCCGGCGAGCGCGAGAAACCACAAGACGGTGACCGGTCCAAACAACATTCCCAACACCGCGGTGCCCCGGTGCTGGAACAGGAAGAGGGCGACCAGCACGCCCACTGCGATCGGCAGCACGTAGGGCTTCAACGCGGAAGTGCCGACTTCGAGCCCTTCCACCGCGGAGAGCACCGAGATCGCGGGTGTCAGCACCGCATCGCCATAGAAGAGTGCGGCGCCGACCGCGCCTGCGACGAGCAGCCGGGCGTGCCACTCCGGACGCGACTTGATGGAGGCTGAGGCCAGCGCGAGCAGCGCCATGATGCCTCCCTCCCCGCGGTTGTCGGCGCGCATGATGAGCAGCACGTACTTGAGCGAGACGACGACCATCAGCGCCCAGAAGATCGTCGACAGGCCGCCGAGGATGTTATCCGCCGTCAGCGCGATGCCGTGCGCGGGTGCGAAGGTTTCCTTGACCGCGTAGAGGGGGCTGGTGCCGATGTCGCCGAATACGACACCGAACGCGAGGAGGGTCAGCGCCGCGCGGGATTGCTGTTGTTGTGAAGCGTCGGACAACTCATGCCCGCCCTGGGAGACTCGACGCGCATACTACTATCGCAATGCACAATTGGCAAAGCTTGCGGCCCGGGTTCGTCACCCGCGTCGGGTCGGGGACCGGCAGCGTAAAGCGGTTCTCCGCGGTGCGGGCAGAAGCGCCCTTTCCGGGCCGAGGCAGCGCCTGAATCCCGGCTCAAACAGCCTTCCAATCAGGGCTATGGCGCACCGCTTCGGTGCAGTCCGAAAGCGCGGTCGTGGCCGGCGACCGGGATGCTCGCTTAGCGGCAAAAAGTCGGCTATTATCCCCACCGTTTACATGGTGGACTGCGGCCGCGCTGGCGGCAGGTGGCTCCATCAGAATAACGGCCTGCCCGCAGCGCCTTGGCCCCGGCGCTGGAGGACGGAAGGACCGTAAAATAAAAAGCGTGAAACGGGGCTCTAATCATGTGGAGGGGAGCCGTTCGTGTCGAAGCTGGCCAGTCTCGCGCACGCATCCACGCGTGCGGTCACCAATGGAGATCCTGAATGAAATTCGATTGGCGCAATAACCGGGATTTTTTTGCCGGTCTGCTTTACATCGTGACCGGTGCCGTGGGGATGTGGATCGCCCGCGACTACCCGTTCGGGAGCGCGCTGCGCATGGGGCCGGGGTATTTCCCGACCGTGCTGGGCGGCATGATGGTCGCGTTCGGCGTTGCCGTCATGGCAATGGGCGTGAAGAACAACGAGAAAATGAAGGGCACCTGGTCGATTCGCGCGCTGATCGTGCTGCCGCTCTCGACGGTCGCGTTCGGCGTCCTGATGGAAACTGCCGGGTTCATAGCCGCGATGCTGGTACTGATACCCTTCTCGGCGGCGGCAGGCAGGGGAACTCTTCAACAATCTCATATTCGGTTTCACCGTCGCCCTGACCTTGCAGAACCTCTGGTTCTGCTTCATCGGCGTGTTCCTCGGCACGCTGATCGGCGTGCTGCCGGGCATCGGCCCGCTCGCGACGATCGCCATGCTGCTGCCGATCACCTTCAACGTGCCCCCGGTCGCGGCGATGATCATGCTCGCGGGGATCTATTACGGCGCGCAGTACGGCGGCTCCACCACGGCGATCCTGGTGAACCTTCCGGGCGAAACCGCCGCGGTGGTGACCTGCCTCGACGGCTACCAGATGGCCCGCCAGGGCCGGGCCGGGCCGGCGCTCGCGATCGCGGCCATCGGCTCGTTCTTCGCCGGCACGGTCTGCACCCTGATCATCGCGATGTTCGGACCGCCGCTCGCCGAGATGGCGCTCAAGTTCGGCGCGCCCGAGTACTTCTCGCTGATGCTGATGGGTCTGGTCATGGCGGCGGTGCTGGCGGGCGACAACATAACCAAGGCGCTGGCGATGGTGGTGATGGGGCTGCTGCTCGGCATCGTCGGCACCGACGTCAACTCCGGCATGGCGCGCTATAGCTTCGGCATCCCGGAACTGACCGACGGCATCGGCTTCATCGTCATCGCGGTGGGCGTGTTCGCGGTCGGCGAAATCATCAGCAACCTCGGCGAAACCGAGGAGCGCAAGGTGTTCACTTCCAATGTGACCGGCCTCATGCCCACCAAGGCGGACCTGAAAGCCTCCTTCTGGCCGATCGTCAGGGGCACCGGCCTCGGCGCGTTCCTCGGCGTGCTGCCGGGCACCGGCCCGGCGATCGCCTCGTTCTCCTCCTACATGCTGGAGAAGAAGCTCGCAAAGGACCCCTCGCGCTTCGGCAAGGGCGCGATCGAGGGCGTCGCCGGCCCCGAGTCCGCCAACAACGCTGACGCCCAGTGCAAGTTCATCCCGACGCTGACCCTCGGCATACCCGCGAGCGCGGTGATGGCGCTGATGCTGGGCGCGCTCACCATCCAGGGCATCGCGCCCGGGCCGCAGGTGATGACGCAGAAGCCGGATCTCTTCTGGGGCCTGGTCGCGAGCATGTGGATCGGCAACGCGATGCTGGTGATCCTCAACCTGCCGCTGGTCGGCCTCTGGGTCATGCTGCTGAAAGTGCCGTACCGGCTGCTGTTCCCCGCCATCATGGCGTTCTCCTGCATCGGCATCTACAGCGTCAACAACAGCCCGTTCGAGCTCTATCTCACCGCGATCTTCGGCATCATCGGCTTCGTGTGGATGAAGCTGGAAATGCCGCCGGCGCCGATGCTGCTGGGTTTCGTGCTCGGACCGCTGATGGAGGAAAACCTGCGCCGGGCACTGCTGATCTCGCGCGGCGATCCCACGGTGTTCTTCACCCGGCCGATCAGCCTGGGGTTCATGATTGTCACGGCCCTGGTCATCGTCGTCATGGTCCTGCCAGCGGTGAAGGCGAGACGAGCGGCGATTACGGATCCGACGCCCCGCTGACGTCGCGTTTCCTCTGCCCATGTGAAAACGGCGCCTGCGGGCGCCGTTTTCTTTTGCAGGGATCGCTCAGGTTTCCTCGTGCGCGGACGTTCCGGCCGCGGCGCGGGCCAGGCGATCGTTGATCGCCGCCCACGCCGCCTCCCGCGGCGGCTGCTCGACCAGGATCGCGTCGCAGCCTTCCGCATCCAGCGTCCGCAGATTCGAGTACAGCGCGTGCGCGTAGCCGGCCGCCTGACGAGGGGCCGCGAGCCACCGCAGGCCGGGGAGCAGCGGGCGCGATTCCGAGAAGGCGAGCGCGGCTACTTTTTTCCCCTGCCGGGTCAATGTCGCGGCCAGCCCGGCGAGCAGGTCCCCTTCGACGAGTGTCAGCGGCGTCCGCGGCGCGTAATGCGCGGCAAGCGTGCCCGGCGCGCGCGGCGCGCCGGCATCCGGCGCGGCGAGCGGGACGCCCAGCGTCCGCTCGATCTCGGCCGCGGTGATCCAGCCCGGCCGCAGCAGCACGGGCTTGCCGCCCGAGAGGTCCACGATCGCGGATTCGATGCCGATCCTCGCCTCGCCACCGTCCAGCACG
>JAHZNX010000367.1 GCA_020028375.1 Betaproteobacteria bacterium
TAGTTCTTGTTGCCGATGACCAGCGCGAGCTCAGTCATTGTTGCGGCCCGCCTGTCCGCGAAAACCCTGGTAGCGCGCGCGCGGCGTGCGCCGGCCCAGGTACGATGGGGCCACCGCCTCGAGCGCCGTTGGCGCGATGCCGAAGGGGAAGTCGCAGCTGCACACGTTGTCCACCTTCATCGAGAAATAGTTGTCGCGGGTCATGAGCTTCACCGGGAGCAGCTCCATGGCGAAGGCCTGGTAGTAGGAGAGCGTGTCGTTCAATCCCACCACCAGCCGCCGCCGGCCGGTCACCGTCGCGACGTACTCGACCAGCTCGCGCAAAGTGTAGACGCGGGGACCGCACAAATCGTAGCTCCGGCCGAAGCTGGCGAGGTCCGCGAGGCCCTTTACGTACGCCACGGCCACGTCTTCCACGTACACCGGCTGGAACCGCGCGCCGGGACAGGCGAGCGCCACCACGGGCGAAAACCTGAGCACCTTTGCGAACAGGTTGAGAAAGCTGTCTCCGGGTCCGAACACGACCGAGGGACGGAGGACCGTCCACGCGAGCCCCGACTCGCGCACGATCGCCTCGGCCTCGCCCTTGGAGCGAAGATAGCGGCTGGGCCCGTCGCGGGCGGAGGCGAGCGCGCTCATGTGCAGCAGCCGCCTGGACGTTGACGGCGGAGACGTCCACCGTCGGCAGCAGAATCAGCTGTTCCTTGGCGCGCTCGCGGTCGCGGGTCGCCACGCGGACGCGATAACCGGCGGCAGCCAGCGCGTGGCAGACATGCCGGCCGATGAAGCCGCTCCCGCCGAGAACGCAGGCGGTCGTGATCTCCATTCCCGCGGCTACCGCTCCCCGTTCACCGACAATCGGTCGCTCATCACCAGATCGAGCGCATCGCCTTCCGGCGCACCTTCGGCCGCCGAGGGGGGGCCGACCACGCTAGGCGGCGGAAGCGAGCACCGGCTGGCCGTCGAGCGCATCGAGCATGTGGCGCAGATAATAGGTGCCGAGGCCCACGTTGGTGTCGACCTCCGTGACCTGCGACCAGCGCCAGTTCTTGAGCCCGATCCGCTTCGCCACCCAGCTCGCGGTTGCCGGCATGATCTGCATCAGGCCGCTCGCGCCCGCCACCGACTGCGCATCCGGAACGAAGCGGCTTTCCTGCCGGATCAAGCCGTAGACCCACGCCTCGTCGAGCGCCAGCTGGGCGGTGTGGGCCTTGAGCACGTCGCGGTAGGGCGCGGGATAGCGCAGCGCGAAGTCGTGCAGCCCGACGGTGCGCTCCGCGGTGTTGATCGCGCGGTCGTACACCTCGTAGCGGCGCGCGACTTCCGCCGCCGCGAGGAGCTTCCGGTCGTCGAATCCGCGTATGCCCCACAGCCATTCCCCGTTCGCCTCCGCGCGCAGGCCGAGGCGGTAGAGCTCGAGCGCGCGCTGCAGGCCGGCACGCTGGCCCATGGCCTGCACCTCTTTCGCGCCCGGCTTGTACGCGGCGAACGGCGCCGCGATCCTGCCGCCCAGTTCCTCCAGCGCGAGCTGTCCGTAGAAGCCGAATTCGCTAGCCAGCGGCACCAGCAGCTCGGTTGCCTCGTCCTCCCGTCCCGTCGCCTTCAGAGCCCGCGCCTTCCAGTAGCGCCATGCGGATATCGATCTTTCCCGGTCGGACATGGCGTCCACCGCGGCGAGCACGTCGCGCCAGCTGCCCACGCGCAGCGCGGCGCGCACCTTCCAGGCAAGCTGCAGGTCGGAGAGGTCTCCCGCACGGGCATACCAGGTGAGCGCGTCGCGATCGTGGCGCATCGCGCCCAGGTAGCCGATCATGCCCCAGACGTAGGCGCGATCCTCCCGGGAAAAACGTTCCTCCAGCCGGGTCCAGTGGCTCGCCGCCTGCGGGGGCGAAACGCGCGCGAGCCGGTGGACGGCGAACATGACGGTCTCGCGACCGGCGCGGGTCTTAAGGTCGTGGCTCCGCCGCTCGAGGAAGCCCGCGGGGTTGGAGGCCGCCCGCTCGAGCGATTGCGGCGCCGGCGCCTCGCCCGCAGGCAGCCACTCCGCGATCCAGCGCGCCCGGCTCACCCGCCCGGCTTCCAGCGCGACCCGGATCCGCGTCCACAGGTCGTCGCCGGAAATCAAGCCGGCCGCAACCAGCGCGTTGAGCAATGGAGTGCAGGCGTCGGGAAGGTCGCGTGTCACGAACCAGAGTGACCGCGCTTCGGGCAGCGCTTCCTCCGGCTTCGCCTGCATCCGGTACTGCAGCGCGTAACAGGTGACCTCGAGGTCGCGGCTGGCGAGCAGCGGCAGCTCGGCGTTGAAGAGGCTCCACTCCCCGCGCTCGGCGAGCGACTTGAGCCACTCGCCGCGCAGGCGCTCCGCGAGGGGCCCGTCGCGGTTCGCGGAGAGAAATCCGCGCACCTCCTCGGAGGAGGCTTCTTCGAGCCTGAGGCTCAGTCGCCAGTAGGCAACATACGGCTCGAGCAGATGCCCCTGCAGGCGGCTGGCGTGTGTTTCCAGCCGGGCCGCGTTGCTCGCCTCATACGCCTCGCGCGCGGCGAGAAAATCCTCATCCAGCGCGGCGCCCTGTGCGGTCGCCGTGGCGAGCACGAGCCAGGCCAGCCAATGCGTTCTTATGTTCTGCACGAAATCCCCTGTCTAGCCGGAGCCTATAGCACGGTGAAACGCGCGATGCGCTGGCACGATTTTGGCTCAGGGCGCGAAGCAAGGCCCGCCGCTTAGACCGACTAAGCAAGGGACTTGCGACAAAGCCATGGGCCAAAATTCGCGCCAGCCCCCGCGAGGTCATTGTGTACGTCACCGTCTTCCATGGGGTTGCTGCCAGAATCGGCGCTGACTTTGTCGCGTCATCACCAATTCTGGCAGCAACGCACGCGTGTCTTACCATCATAGGAGCCCTAGTTCCTTCAGCAGCTCGCCCAGCCTGTCCGGCGTCATCGCGCAGTACATGCGCTTGTTGTTCACGAGCAGCACCGGGGCGTCGCCGCACGCCCCGAAGCATTCGGCTTCCTTGAGCGTGAACATCCCGTCGGCCGTGGTCTCG
>JAHZNX010000368.1 GCA_020028375.1 Betaproteobacteria bacterium
CTTCTCCGCCGCGCCGCGTTCCATCAGCACGACCGCTGCCGCGCCGTCGTTGATACCAGAAGCATTGCCTGCGGTAACCGAGCCGTCCTTCTTGAAGGCCGCGCGCAGCTTGGCGAGGCCTTCCATGGTGGCGTCCGCGCGCGGATGCTCGTCGCGATCGAATACCGTGGTGCCCTTGCGCGTCTTCAGCTCGATCGGCAGGATCTGGTCCTTGAAATAGCCTTTCTCGATCGCGTTGATCGCGCGGCGGTGGCTTTCCACCGCGAACTCGTCCTGCTGCTCGCGCGAGATCTTCCACTTCTCGGCGATGTTCTCGGCGGTGATGCCCATGTGCACGGTGTCGAAGGGATCGGTCAGCGCGCCGACCATCATGTCGATCACGTTGCCGTCGCTCATGCGCTGGCCCCAGCGCAGCGTGGGCATCAGGTAGCCGCCGCGGCTCATGGATTCGGCGCCGCCGCCGACCGCGACGTCGATGTCGCCCAGAATGATCATTTGCGATGCGGAAACGATCGCCTGCATGCCGCTGCCGCATAGCCGGTTGACGGTGAGCGCGGTGGAGTCCTGCGGCAGCCCGCCCTTCAACGCGGCGACGCGCGAGAAGTACATATCCCTCGTCTCGGTGTGGATCACGTTGCCGATGACGCAGGCGCCGACTTCCTTCGCGTCCACTTTGGAACGCTTCACCGCTTCGCGTATCACCTGCGCCGACAGCTCGGTCGGGGCGATGTCCTTCAGCCCGCCGCCGTAATCGCCAATCGCCGTCCGCACGCCCGAGAGCACCACCACCTCGCGACCGCTCGCCATGTCCCGCTCCTTACTCTATGAATGAAAAGGAAAAAATGAAGTGCTGCGAGTGCATCAACTTTCAGGGAGAGCGCTGAGTCTACGCCGGATGCCGCGCTCTGTCGAGAAATGTTGCGGCACAGCATCGCAGGCGCCCGCCAGCGATGTCAAGGATGCTTGATCAGCCCGGTTTCGCGCGCCGATAAAGCCGGTAGCGCTCGTCCTTGTCTCTCGGCCGCGAGCCTTCCCAGATTTTTTGCCACTGCCCGACCGGAGCGATCTCCTCCTGCGGCCTGCCCTGTACCAGCAGCAGCTCGCAGGAACGCCGGCGCCCGGGCACCTCCTCGCGGTATGTGACGATGCCCGCGAAATAGTGCAGCGACGCGCGCTGCGCCTCGCGCAGGTCGCGACTCGACATGCAGTCGTAGCGCTCCGGCAGCGCCCGCTGCATGGCAACGAACACCGAGCGGTAGCTCTTCGCGTTGTCGGCCCAGCCGATGAAGAGGATCGCAAGCAGCGCCCACATGGTCGTGATTCCCGCGCCCCAAACGATGATCGGACGCACCGTGCTCCTGCGGAACAATGCCAGCACCGCGAACCAGAACAACGTGTAGGCGACGCCCAGGACGAAGGGCAGCCAGCGGAAGCCCGGCGCATAGCCGGGCCGTATCCGGTGCAGGTGATCGTGCAGGCGCGCCGGCACACCGAGCTCGAGTCCGCTCCAGTAGAACCAGAAGACCACCACGAAAAAGCTGAACGTCAGGGCGCTGAACCAGTACCACGCGTTCACCGCGCCGCGGCGCAGCGTTTCCGGCGCCCCCGCCGCGAGCAGCGCGAGCGGCGGGAGCAGCGGCAGCGCGTAGAGCTCGCGCGCCTCGGAGGAGGCGGAGAGGACCGCGAGCGTGACGACGAAGCCGGCCACCGGCAGCACGACCGCCGGCCGCGCAAGTCCCGGGCCGCGCGCGCGCCACAGCGCCCACAGCGCGAGCAGCCACGCCGGGAACGCGTACCACGGCAGGATGCCGAGGTAATAGAGGATGCCCGTCCGCGAACCGGATTGCCGGCCGAAGTAGTACCACAGGTTTTCGGTCCACCACCACCACCGGAACAGCTCCGGCGAGTGCTGGTAGAGCAGGACCGGCCAGATCGCGAGCCAGGGTGCGGCTGCAGCGGCAGCCACCGCCAGCGCTGCGCCATAGCGGCGGTTGCGCCAATCGCGGCCGAGCGCCGGCAGCAGCAGCGCGATCGCTCCCAGCACCGCCGGCGCGAGCAGGCCGGTGGCCAGGAATCCGATGCCGACGCCGGTGCCGATCCAGAAGCCGCCGAGTTCGGCCCTCCGCAGGGCGAGCACGAAGCCGTAATAGGCCATGGCGAATCCGGCGAGGAGCGCGACGTCGGTAATTAATTGGTGGCCGCGCACGACGAAGCCGAAGCAGCCGAGCAGCAGCAACGCTGATACCGCGCCGTAGCGCACGCCGTAGAGCTCGCGGCCCGCAAGCGCGATGAAGGCGAAGATGGCCGCCATCCACGCCCCGGTCGCGAGCCGTGCCGCGTCATGCAGGGGCAGGGCGAACGAGAACGAGCCCCGGCAGGATCCAGGCTGCGCACAGCAATGCGACCAGCAAGGCGCGCTGCGACATCATTTCGAGACCGCCCGGTGATGGATTTCGATTCTTGTCGGGACTGCCAGCGCAAGCGCCGCGAGGCACGTCAGCCTGGCCGGATGCATAAGGCGGATTTTACCCGCAGGAGCGGCGGGCACGAACGTGGTGCGTCCCGTCGATAGCGTGCGCAATGATTGGCCGCGTACTTTCCTGTCAACGCGCGCGCGTGCCCGGGGCGTAACGCCGGTACCGTTCATCCCGCGTTTTTTCTTGCCGAATCATGCGCTTTGCAGCCAGTTGAATGTGCAGTTGCATCCGATTGTCGCGCCGGATCGTTGCCTCCCGCGGCGGTTTGGGAGTAGGGTGGATGGTGCTACGACAGCAACTCAAAAGGGGGGGAACCATGTCGAACATCGCGCATTCTCTTGTCATTGCTGGTGCGTTCTGCTTCACCGCTACCGGCGCGCTAGCCCAGTCCGTCGCCCTGCCCGGCAAGAAGATGCAGGGCAAGCTGCATCTCCTGCCGGCGACGCTCGAGACCACGCAATGGGGCTGGTTCGACAACTCACAGGCGCCGGTGTTGAAGGTGGATTCCGGCGACACCGTCGTGCTCGAGACCATGATGCACTCGCACAACCAGGTCGTGCCGGGCAAGACCATCGAGGAAATCAAGAAGCTGCGCACCGATCATCCCGGCCGCGGGCCCCATACCGTGACCGGCCCGATCTACGTCAACGGTGCCGAGCCCGGTGACGTGTTGAAAGTGAAGATCAACAAGATCGTGCCGCGCGCCTACGCGACTAACTTCAACGTGCCGGGGATGTTCGGGCAGTTCCCGAAAGAATACCAGGACGGCCAGGTGAAGTACCTGTATCTCGACTGGGACCGCAAGGTGACCGAGTTCGTGCCCGGTGTTCTGATTCCGCTCAAACCCTTCCCCGGCACGCTGGGGGTGGCACGCAAGGAGCCAGGCCGTTACAGCACCGTGCCGCCCGGCGAATTCGCCGGCAACATGGACATCCGCGATCTCACCGAAGGCACGACACTCTACGTGCCGGTCCATGTGCCGGGCGCGCTACTGTGGACCGGAGATTCGCACGCGGCGCAGGGCAACGGGGAGGTCAACCTTACGGCGGTGGAGACGGCGTACAAGGAAATGAGCGTCACGCTCGAAGTGCTCAAGAAGCGGAAGCTCGACTTCCCGCGCATCGAGACGCCCAAATCGTGGATTACCATGGGCTTCGATCAGGACTTGAACAAGGCGCTCGACTTCGTCAAAGAGCAGACCGCGAAGTTGCTTGCCGAGCAGCGCAAAATATCGACGGATGATGCAGCCAAGCTGATGCATGAAGTGTCCGACTGCCGCATTTCTCAGGTCGTCAACATCAAGAAGGGCATCCATTGCCTCAATCCCAAGGATCCCAAGGACAAGGAGGACATGGAGCGCCCGACCAAGGAAACCGCCAGGTATTACGTGTCGCACGCCAAGGATCCGAACCTCAACA
>JAHZNX010000127.1 GCA_020028375.1 Betaproteobacteria bacterium
GCCGTATGCGAAAGTCGTCGTGACCGAGAGCGGGCGCGAGCGCACGGCCGAGGCGCGGGGCAGCGGTCCGGTGGACGCCTCGTTCAAGGCGATCGAGTCGATCGTGAAAAGCGGGTCGGAGCTCCTGCTCTACTCGGTCAACAACATCACTACCGGCACCGACGCGCAGGGCGAGGTGACGGTGCGGCTCACGAAGGGCGGGCGCATCGTAAACGGCCAGGGCGCGGACACCGACATCGTGGTGGCCTCGGCCAAGGCCTATATCAACGCCCTCAACAAGCTGCACTCAAAGCTGGAGCGGCTGAATCCGCAGGTCTGAGCTCGGGCGGCCGCTCGCCGCGGTCGATCCCGGCTCACCGGGCGAGCCTGATCGCGATATCCGCGAGGCGGCGGCCAAGAGCCATGCAGAGCCTGCGCTCGTGTTCGGTGATGGCGAGCTCACCGGCGGCTCCGGCGTGGTGGCTCGCGCCATAGGGGCCGCCGCCGGAGCGGGTGTTCATCAGCTCCGGCTCCGTGTACGGCAGCCCGACGATCACCATGCCGTGGTGAAGCAGCGGCAGCATCATCGAGAGGAGCGTCGATTCCTGGCCGCCGTGCAGGCTCGCGGTCGAGGTGAAGAGCGCCGCGGGCTTGCCGGCGAGCGCGCCTTTCAGCCACAGCTCCCCGGTGGAATCCCAGAAATGCTTCATCGGGGCCGCCATGTTGCCGAAGCGCGTGGGCGAGCCGAGCGCGATCCCGATGCATTCCTCGAGGTCCTTCAGCTCCGCGTACGGGGGGCCGGATTGCGGCACTGCGGGACCCGCGGCGCCGGCCGCGGCGGAGACCCGCGGCACGGTGCGCACGCGCGCCGCGCAGCCCGCGATGCCCTCGACGCCGCGCGCGACGAGCTGCGCCATCTCCCGCACCGCGCCGGTATGGCTGAAGTAGAGGACGAGGATATCCTTCATGGCGTGAGAGTATTATATAAATCATCTCTCGTGCGGAGACCCCGCGGTGCCAGGTTCAAGAAAGACTCTGTCGCTGGTCGTATTCGCGCGCCTTGCATGGCGGCGCTTCCGCGAGGAGCGCTGCGCGCAGATCGCCTCCAGCCTCACCTTCACCACGCTCCTCGCCATCGTGCCGATCATCACGGTGGCGCTGACGCTGATCTCGGCGTTTCCGGTTTTCCGCGGGCTGCTGGAGAACGTCGAGCAATTCCTGGTGCGGAACATGCTTCCCGAGTCGGCCGCGACGATTGGCGGGTACGTGGAGCAATTCGCGGACAACGCGGCGCGGTTGACCGCCGTCGGTATCGCGTTCCTGTTCGTGACCGCGATCATCGTGTTGCTGACGATCGATCGCGCGTTCAACCAGATCTGGCGCGTGCCCCGCCCCCGCAGCACGGTTCAGCGCGTCTTCATCTATTGGGCGCTGCTGACCGTGGGGCCGCTGCTGGTCGGGGCGAGCCTCTCGCTCACGTCGTGGCTGGTGAGCCAGTCGCTGGGGCTGGTGAAGGACATACCGCTGGCGGCGGAGGTCATGCTGGATACCGTCCCGGTCCTGCTCACCGGGTTCACTTTCACGCTGGCCTACATCACCATTCCGAACCGGCGCGTGCTCGTGCGCGACGCACTTACCGGCGGCGTCCTCGCGGCGCTCGCGTTCGAGGGAATGAAGCACGGTTTCGCGTTCTACATCGGGCAATTCCCGACGTACAAGCTGGTCTATGGGGCGTTCGCGAGCGTCCCCATCTTCCTGCTGTGGATCTACCTTTCGTGGGTAGTGGTGCTGCTCGGAGCAGTCACCGCGGCGGTGATGCCGGAATGGCGCGAGCGCGCCGCCCAGGTCGATCCGGTTCCCGGCGCGCAGTTCCTCGACGCGCTGCAGATCCTGCGGATGCTGTGGGAAGCGCACCGACAAGGGGAGGTCGTCACCGTGATGCGCCTGCACGGCGTCGTGAAGCTACCCATCGACCGGATCGAGGCCACTCTCGAGGCGATGCGCGCCGCGCGCTGGACGGGCAGAGTGGCGAACGGCTGGGCGCTGATCAAGAATGCCGCTGAGATTACCGTGGCCGACGTCTATCGCCTGCTCGTTTTCAGGCCCGGCGCCAAGCTGCCCGCGCGCCAGTCCGGCCAGGAGCTCGATCGCCTCGCGCTCGAGATCACGGGCGGCTTCGAAGCGAATCTCGGGCTCTCGCTCGAGGAGATGTTCCGCCGGGCGGTTGCGGGCGGCGCATCATCGGCCCCCGGGGACCAGCGCTCCGCTGCGAACGTTCTTCGACTGGGCTGATGCCGGGCCGCGGGTTGCCGAGCGATGCACCCGCTCAGCTGCGGGGGCCGGCGGGCGCAGACACCGTGGTGTGCGCGGTGTAGTGCCAGTCGCGCTGCCAGGCGCGGACCACCAGGTTGGGATAGCCTGACCGGCCGAGGCTGCCGTTGTAGCGCCCGAGTGCGCGATACAGGTCCCCGTTCTCCTGGTTGAGATAGTGGCGCAGGATCACGCAGCCGAAGCGCAGGTTGGTGCGCAGGTGGAACAGGTTATCGTCGTTGCGGCCGATCAGCTGGATCCAGAACGGCATCACCTGCATGAAGCCCATCGCCCCGGCGCGCGAGATTGCATACTTGCGGAAGTTGCTCTCGACCTGGATCACGCCCAGCACGAGCTGCGGGTCGAGGCCGGCGCGTTTCGCCTCGTAGTGCACCGAGACCAGGAATTCCTCACGCCGCAGGCGGTCCGCGATGCGCGAGGCGAGCCGCTTCGACATCTCAGCAAGCCAGAGCCGCGCCTCCGCCTCGGTATTGAAGGCGAGGAACGGCGTGGCTTCGTCGGAAATCGACCGATAGAGCGCGGCCCGCACGCTTGCGGAGAGCGGCTCGTAGGCCTGCGTTCCGGCACAAACCACCCCCGGCAGCGCCAATGTGAGTGCCCACCCCAGCTTTATCAGACGAACTCGTCCGCGCACACCTTTGATTTTACGGATTGTACGGCGTCTTGCAAGGTGACGGGCTGGGCCTTGGGGTCGCGCCGCCCCTGGTACTCCACCTGACCGGCTTTCAGCCCGCGCTCGCCGACAACGACGCGGTGCGGAATGCCGATCAGCTCCATATCCGCAAACGCGACACCCGGGCGCTCGTCGCGGTCGTCGATCAGCACGTCGATGCCGGCGGCGGTGAGGTCGGTGTAGAGGGCTTCGGCGGTTGCGCGCACCTGCGCGTTCTTGCCCGCGCCGATCGGCACCAGCGCGAGCTCGAATGGCGCCATCGCGCGCGGAAAGATGATGCCGCGCTCGTCGTGATTCTGTTCGATCGCCGCGGCGACGATGCGTGTCACACCGATGCCGTAGCAGCCCATCTCCATGAGTCGCGACTTGCCCGTTTCGTCGAGGAAGGAGAGGTTCAACGCCTTGGAGTACTTGTCGCGCAACTGAAAAACGTGGCCGACCTCGATGCCGCGGACGATCTCGAGCTGGCCCTTGCCATCGGGGCTCGCATCCCCCGCCACGACGTTGCGGACGTCGGCCACCACCGGCTCCGGGAAGTCGCGGCCGATGTTGACCCCGGTGTAGTGGTAGTCATCCTGGTTCGCGCCGGCGACGAAATCGGACATCGCGGCGACCGTGTGGTCGGCGACGACCACGCCCTTGAAACCGACCGGTCCCAGGGAGCCCGGGCCCGCCCCGAACCGGGAACGGATGCTCTCGCCTGCGGAAAAAGCGACGGGCTTCTTGACCTGCTCGAGCTTGGCGGCCTTGGAGAGATTGAGTTCATGATCGCCGCGCACCATCAGCAGGACGGGGCGGCCGTCGGCGCCCTCCAGCACCACCGCCTTTACGGTGCGTGCGGCGGGGATGCCGAGAAACGCACACAGCTCGGCGATTGTCTTGACGCCTGGCGTATGCACTCGCGCGAGCGCCGCGGCGGGCTTCGCGCGCGGGCCCGGGGCGAGCGCCTCCGCGAGCTCCACGTTGGCGGCGTAGTCGGAGTTGGGGCAGTAAGCAATCGCGTCCTCGCCGGAATCGGCGAGCACGTGGAACTCGTGGGAGCCGGTGCCGCCGATGGCGCCGGTGTCGGCCGCGACCGCGCGAAACTTGAGGCCGAGCCGGGTGAAGATGCGCGTGTAGCAGTCGAACATCGCGCGGTAGGTCCGCTCGAGGCTCTCCGGGTCGGCGTGGAAGGAGTAGGCGTCCTTCATGACGAATTCGCGGGCGCGCATGACGCCGAAGCGCGGCCGGATCTCGTCGCGGAACTTGGTCTGGATCTGATAGAGGTTCAAGGGCAGCTGGCGATAGCTCTTCACTTCCTGGCGCACGATGTCGCTCACCACCTCCTCGTGCGTGGGCCCGATGCAGAAATCGCGCTGGTGGCGGTCCTTCAGGCGCAGCAGCTCCGGCCCGAACTCGTCCCACCGTCCCGACTCCTGCCACAGCTCGGCGGGCTGCACCGCGGGCATCTCGAGCTCGATCGCGCCGGCCGCGTTCATCTCCTCGCGCACGATGCGCTCCACCTTGCGCAGCACGCGCAGCCCCAGCGGCATCCAGGTGTAGATCCCGCGCGCGAGCTGCCGGATCAGTCCGGCGCGCAGCATCAGCCGGTGGCTCACCACCTCGGCTTCGGCTGGCGTTTCCCGGTGCGTCGAGAGGAGGAATTGCGAGACGCGCATGAGTGTCGCGGGACGGCGAAAGCCGCTATTCTACCGAACGCTGCCCGGCCAAGTACAACACAACGGCATGAACTTCTTCGCGCGCTGGCGCCTGCGCAAATCCGCTCCGGCCGCCGATTCGGTGTACGTGACCGAGCGCTTCGGGGTGCGCTCGCTGCACATCGGCAGCGATACCGTCCAGAGCGCGATGCGCCTTGCGCGCCCGAACGACCTCGAGCTCGCCTACACCCGCAGCATGATGGCGTTCCTGCTGTTCCGCCCGCCGCCGCGCCGCGTGCTGATGGTCGGCCTCGGCGGCGGCTCCCTTGCGAAGTTCGTCTACCACCGGATGCCGGACGCGGTGACCGAGGTGATCGAGGTCAACCGGCAGGTGGTGGCGGTCGCCCGCCGCCTGTTCGAGCTGCCGGCGGCCGACGCGCGCCTCGTCGTGCGGGTCTGCGACGCGGCGGAGTACGTGGCATCGGACGGGGACGGTTTCGACGCGATCCTGATCGATGGCTACGACGGCGAGTCGCAGGTCCCGGAGCTCGCGACGGAGGCGTTCTATGGCGGTTGCCGGCGGCGGCTCGGGCGCGGCGGCGTGCTGGTGGTGAACCTGTGGGGATCGGACCGGCGCTTCGACGACTACCTCGCGCGCATCGAGGGCGCATTCCCCCGCAGTACCCTGTGCCTGCCGGCGGAGAAGCCGGGCAACGTCATCGTGTTCGGGTTCCGGGATCCCGCGGCTGCCCTGCGGTGGGACGAGCTGGAACGCGATGCCCGGACGCTCGAGACGCGCTACTCGCTCGAGTTCGGGAGATTCGTGCACGGGCTGCGCAGGATGAACCGCTGGGACGCCGAGCGACTCTATATCTCTGAGCAGGCGTGAGTTGGAATTCGCGTCTCGTAACTTGGTGCCCGCGAAGAGGGTATCGCTTGCGTGCGAATTGTGAAAAAATTGCCATGACCAACGGCTCCACGAGATTTCCATGATCGATCGCGATGGCTATCGCCCGAACGTCGGCATTGTCCTATGTAACTGGAAAAACGAGGTTTTCTGGGGCAAGAGGGTGAGGGAGCACGCCTGGCAGTTTCCGCAGGGCGGCATCAAGCCGGGTGAGACGCCGGAGTCCGCGATGTATCGCGAGCTGCAGGAGGAAGTCGGGCTCGCGCCGCAGCACGTGTGGGTGCTCGGGCGCACGCGCGACTGGCTGCGATACGAAGTTCCGGACCGCTGGCTGCGGCGCGAGTGGCGCGGCAACTACCGCGGCCAGAAGCAGATCTGGTTCCTGCTGCGGCTCGTCGGCCGCGACTGCGACGTGCGCCTGCGCGCTTCCAGCAAGCCCGAGTTCGATGCCTGGCGCTGGAGCGACTACTGGATGCCGATGGATACGGTGATCGAGTTCAAGCGCGGGGTCTATCAGCAGGCGCTCGAGGAGCTGGCGCCCTATCTCAAACGTCGCCCCCGGGGCGGGGCGCCCGGCAGACGCAGCGAGCGCGTTAAGCCGGCTGGCGCGGCGGAGCCGGGCTAATCGCATCCGCACCCGCTTCCGCTAACGCTATCTCGACCGGTATTCAAGATCCCTCCAGATCCGGAGCGCTTCAGTTGTTGACAGCTGTTGGGGATGCTGTTTATACTACGTTGACTTATTAGACTGAGTCTAATATTTGCTTCGGCGGCACGGATTAGTCAGTGCTTACCGGAGGCGGGTATTTATAATACAAGTTTTTGATTTAAAGGAGATAATCATGCAACTCAAGGGGTCCAAGACGCATCAGAATTTGAAGGACGCGTTTGCCGGAGAATCGCAGGCCAACCGGCGCTATCTGTACTTCGCTGCGAAGGCCGATGTCGAAGGCCAGAACGATGTCTCCGCGGTCTTCCGTTCCACCGCGGAAGGGGAAACCGGACATGCCCACGGCCATATGGAGTATCTCGAGACCTGCGGCGACCCGGCGACCGACCTGCCGTTCGGCAAGACCCGCGACAATCTGAAATCGGCTATCGCAGGCGAGACCCACGAGTACACCGACATGTACCCGGGCATGGCCAAGGCCGCCCGCACCGAAGGCTTCGGCGAGATCGCGGACTGGTTCGAAACGCTCGCCAAGGCGGAGCGTTCGCACGCCAACCGCTTCAAGAAGGCGCTCGAC
>JAHZNX010000128.1 GCA_020028375.1 Betaproteobacteria bacterium
CATGTCGATGAACGGCGTCTCCTTCCGCACCGAGGCGTTGAGCACCAGGATATCCAGCCGGCCGAAGCGCCTGACGACAGCTTCGACCATCGCGTTCACCGCCTTTGCATCCACGATGTCGGCCAGGTATGCCTCGGCCTTCCCGCCTGACCCGCGGATCTCCTGCACGACTTTTTCCGCGTCCTCCCTGGAGGTGCGCGCGTTGACCGCGACCGCGGCGCCCCCGGCCGCGAGCGCGAGCGCGATGGCGCGCCCGATGTTGCGCGAGGCCCCGGTGACGAGCGCCACCTTGCCCGCGAGCTCATTCGACGTCGCCATATGTCTCCCTGTTTATCGATGCAAAACCCAGCCGCAGATTAGCGCAGATTGGCGCAAATGAGAATCCGGTTCCGGCCTTCGATCGATTTTGAGTTACGATGCACAGGAGGGAAAGGGAAGTCATGATCTCCTGGCTCGGGCTCACTTGCGTAATCGCGGTGGCACTGCTGGTGCTGCCCGCTGGCGCTCAAGCCGCTTCGACAGGCTCAGAGCCCGCCCTGAGCCCGTCGAAGGGACAGGCCTATCCCATGAAGCCCGTTCGCGTGATCCTGTCGGTGCCGGCCGGCGCGACGCCGGATGTGACGGCTCGGCTCGTGACGCCCGGCCTGTCGAACGTCCTCGGGCAGCCGATGGTGGTCGACAACCGCGGCGGGGCCGGTGGACTGATCGGCGCGGAAATAGTCGCGAAGGCCGCCTCCGACGGCTATACCATCTTCATCAGCAGTCCCGGCGCGCTGACGATCCTGCCGCACCTGCGCAAGGTGCCCTACGACACGCTCAAGGATTTCGCGCCGGTCGGTTTGATTTCGGTGGGGCCTTTCGTGCTGGTCACGCATCCCGCACTGCCCGTGCAGTCGGTCAAGGACCTGATCGCGCTCGCAAGGGCGCAGCCCGGCAAGCTCAACTGCGCCTCGGCCGGAAACGGGACCGCCAACCACCTCGCCCTGGAGCTCTTCAAGCAGATGGCGGGCGTCAATATCACGCACGTGCCGTACAAGGGGGCGCCGCAGGCGGTGACGGATGTGCTGGCGGGGCACATGGACATGACCTTCAACTCGATCGCGCCGATCATCGCGCACATCCGGGCGGGGCGGGTGAAGGTGCTCGGCGTCGCGAGCGCGAAGCGCTCATCCCAGCTGCCCGAGGTGCCGACGATCGGCGAAGCGGGGGTGCCGGGATTTGAAGCCGAGAACTGGTTCGGCATGTTCGCGCCCGCGCAGACGCCGAAGCACATCATCGCGCGCCTGAACGAGGCGCTGGTCAAGGTCGTGCGCTCCCCGGAGATCCAGAAGCAGTTCGCCGCGCTGGGAGCCGACCCCGTGGGCAACAGCCCCGAGGAATTCGCCGCGTTCGTGCGCCGCGACATGGAGAAATACGCGAAGGTCGTCAGGATTTCCGGCGCGAGGATTGATTAGACCCGCTGACGATTGTTGTTTCCGGGAACGAGCTGGCACAACCACAGGCCGGAAAGGCCTGTTTGCCGAATGGAGGTCCAAATGAGAACGAACGCCCGTGTACTGATCGCAATTGCTGCGGCCTGCGCCGCCCACCCAATGCTCGCCGTGGCCCAGCAGTGGCCCGACAAGACCGTGCGGATCCTTATTCCCTTCCCGCCGGGCGGGGGGACCGACATCCAGGGCAGGGTGCTCGCGGTCGCGTTCCAGAAGAGCATGGGCCAAAACTTCATCGTCGACAATCGGAGCGGCGCTTCGGGATTGATCGGGACTCAGCTCGCCGTGGATTCGCCCCCGGACGGCAACACCGTGCTGTTCGTTTCCGGCCTCATCTCCGTGGTAGTCACCCTCCGCGCGAAGCACGTGAAATTCGACGTCTACAACGATCTCGTGCCGATCAGCTGGATATCCTCCACGCCGCTCGTGCTTTCCCTGCATCCGAGCGTCCCGGCAAGATCCGTCAAGGAGCTCGTGGCGCTGGCGAAGCGCACGCCCGGGGGAATGAACGCGGCCGGCAACGCCGCCGGGACCACCGCCCATCTCACCGCTGAAATGTTCAACCAGGTCGCCGGGCTCAAGTCGACCGTGCTGACCTACCGCGGTGGCGGGCCGTCGGTGCTGGCATTGATCTCCGGAGAGGCCGATTACCTGTTCGCCACCGCTCCCTCGATCATGCCGCACCTGAGAAGCGGCAAGGCCCGGGCGATCGCGGTCACCACGCCCAAGCGTTCCTCGTCGCTGCCGGAGCTGCCGACCATGAACTCGATTTATCCCGGATTCGAAGCCGACAACTGGTACGCGATGTTCTACCCCAGGGGCACGCCAAAGCCGATCGTGGCGAAGATGAATGCGGAGATCCGGAAGGCGCTCGAGACGCCCGAGATGAAGGCATTCATGCCGAGCGAGGCTCTCGATCCCGTCGGCAGCAGCCCCGAGGAGCTGACCGCGCTGCTCAAGCGCGAGATTCCGAAATACGCCGGCGTAATCCGGCAGGCGAATATCCGGCTGGACTGAACGTCAAATGCGCGTGAGTTCCGGCGCGTCGGCCTTCTCGAGCATCCACATCGCGAAGCCCGGGTTCTTCTCCCAGACGCGGGGCTTCCAGTTGTCGTCCATCTGGTCCATGTCGGCGAAATACTCGGTGCGGCCGCCGCAGGGGTTGTTGAAGTACCAGAAGAGGTTGGAGCCGAGGATGTGCCGTCCCACCGGCGAGTTGGCCTGCCAGCCGCGGCTCTTCATGTATTTTCCGCCGAGGATGATCTCGTCGATGTCGCGCACTTCGAACGCGGCGTGGTTGAACGAGGGCCGGTCGTAGCGGGTCGCGAAGAAGAGATTGTGATGGTCGGTCGAGCCGGCGCAGCGCATGAAGGCGCCGGTGTCGAGCGCGCGGTCGGTCAGCCGGAATTTCAGGCGCTCGAGGTAGAACGCGAGCACCTTCTCGATCCACTGCTCGGGGATGTTGTAGACGATGTGCCCGAGCCGCGTCGGGCGCGCGCGGCGCTCCGGATCGAACGGGTGGTTCATGCGCGAGGCCGCCGCAGCGTCCGTTTTCGTGCCCTTCGACAGCGGGCGGAAGCCGATAGCGAAACCGGCTTCGTCGCGCGCGTGCAGCCCGCCGCGCGAATCGGTCCTGACCTCGCGGTCGCGGGCGAGCTCCGCACCGATGGCTTCGAGCGAGGCGGCGTCCTCCACGCCCCAGATCGCCTCGCGCAGCGTCGAACCGCCGTCGGGCGCCGCGGGCAATGCCGCGTCGCTCGCCGGCCGAATCAGGATGGACTGTCCCGACGGCATCCTGAACTCCGCACCGAGTGCGCCGCGCTCGACGCAGGGCAGGCCCCAGTCCTCGTAATAGCGGATGCCGGACTCGACGTCCTCGACCCCGTAGACGAGCGACTCAACACGCATGATCTTCATTTGCCCTCCCGACGGCGCCACCGGCGCCAGTCACGGGGAATTATAGATGAGGGGTGGGGGCGGGCAAGCAAGGGCAGTTGCACAAGGACATTGCGTCATTCCCGCGGAGGCGGGAATCTAGGACGTTGTATCATGTGACGCCCATGATCGACTGGACGCACTTCACGCCCTGGAGCTCGCTCGCCGGCGGCATCGTGATCGGGACGGCCGTCGCGATGCTCGCGCTGCTGAACGGCCGTATCGCGGGCGTCGCCGGCATCATCGGCGGCGTCCTGCGGCCGGCGGCCGGGGACATGGCGTGGCGCTTAGCCTTCATCTTCGGGCTGCTCGTCGCACCGGCGGCGTATCGCCTGTTCGCCGCGCCGGCCGCGCCCACGATCGAGGCAAGTTACCCCGTGCTCCTGCTGGCGGGGCTGCTGGTGGGCGCTGGCACCCGCTACGGCTCGGGATGCACCAGCGGACACGGTGTGTGCGGTCTGTCGCGATTGTCGCCGCGCTCGCTGGCGGCGACTATTACGTTCATGCTCGCCGGATTCGTAACGGTGTATGCCGTCCGCCACCTGCTCGTCTGAGAAATCGCGATGAATGCTGTGAGCGCATTTGCGGTCGGCCTTCTCTTTGGCACCGGCTTGATCATCTCCGGCATGACCGATCCATCGAAGATCATCGGGTTCCTCGATATTGCCGGTGCATGGGATCCGTCCCTCGCGTTCGTGATGGGTGGGGCGGTTCTGGCGGGCTTCATCGCATTCCGCTTCGCGCGCAAGCGCACCGTCTCCTTCCTCGGCGGCGCGATGTATCTTCCGACGGCCCGGCACATCGACCGGCCGCTGATTCTCGGCGGGCTCGCGTTCGGGGTGGGCTGGGGCCTCGCCGGCTACTGCCCCGGTCCCGCGGTCGTATCGCTCGGCGCGGGCCAGGACAAGGCCGTGGTGTTCCTGGTTGCGATGATCGCCGGGATGGCGCTCTACGAGGCGGCGGATCGCCACTTCCACGCCCGACGCCGGAGGCGCGTGCCGCGCGAGCTCTCGGACGTCGCCGGCGACGCTTGAGCGGCGAAGTACAAGACAAAGGGCGGCCGCGGCCGCCCTTTGCTTATTGCCGGTAGTCTCGGCTACAGGCCGCTGCCGATCACGCCGCCGACGACCGCTCCGATCGCAATCGCCGCGGTGCGCCCGTTGCCGCCGCCGAACTGGCTGCCGATCGCGGCGCCGATGATGGCCCCGCCGAGCGTGCTCAGCACTTGATTGGGCGCGGCCCCGGCGTATACCGGAGCGGGATGGACGGGCGGCGCGCCGTAGTAGACGGGGCGCTCGACATACACCGGGCGCTCCACGATTACGGTCCGCCGGACGACGACCGGCTGCCTCACCACAACCTCGCGCACCACGGGCCGGTGCTTCACCACGACCACCCGTTCCGCGTTGTGGCGGTGGCCCCGCGCAGGAGCCCAGCGCGGGTGATCCGCAAATGCCGGCGCGGTCACGAATAGCGTGCCTGCTGCCAACGTGAGAATCGTCTTCCGTGCGTTCATGGCGTCCTCCTTTCAAGGTTGCCTGAGGCTTAGAACGCCGATACCGCCGCCGGCGTGCACGCCAAAGTGAAACAAGGTGTTAACCCTGTAACAGCGTTGTTACAATTCCGGCGCGTGACCGATACCCCCTCGCAGCCGCCGCGCGGCGCCAGTCCCTCGTTCGCCGCGCTCCGTCACGGCGATTTCCGCATCTACCTGGTGGCGACCTCCGCCGCGATGATGGCGGACAACATCGAGCACGTCATCAGCTACTGGGTGATGTTCGAGCTGTTCCGCTCGCCGGCCCTCGCGGGGTTCGCCGTGCTGTCGCACTGGCTGCCGTTCCTGTTTCTTTCGGTGTACTTCGGGGCGCTGGCGGACCGCTTCGACTCCCGGCGCATCATCCAGGTCGCGATGGTGCTGTACATGGGGGTGTCGCTCGCCTGGGCCGTGCTGTTTTACACGGAGACGATCGAAGTGTGGCACGCCGCCGTGCTGCTCGTCATACACGGCATCGCCGGCGTGCTGTGGTCGCCTGCCAGCCAGCTGCTGATCCACGATATCGTCGGCCGGGACAACCTGGTGAGCGCGGTGCGGCTGAACGCGACCGGCCGGCAGTTCGGCGTGTTCCTGGGCCCTGCGGTTGGTGGCGGGCTCATGCTGGCGCTCGGCCCCGCGGCCGGCCTCATCGCGAACGTTCTCATTTACCTGCCGCTCACCTGGTGGCTGTGGAAGGTGCCCTACGGCGCAAGGCGCCACCGCGGCGGCGGCACGGCGACGGGCGGCGGATTTGCGGACGCGCTCAGGGTCATGCGTGAGGTCTCGGGCAACCGCACCATCCTGTCGATGATCCTGCTGGCGGGCATCTCGTCGCTCCTGGTCGGCAACGCGTTCCTCGCGCAGATGCCCGAGTACGCGGACGACCTTGGCACCGAGAAGGCGGACTTTTCCTATACCGTGCTGCTCGCCGCCAACGCCGCCGGCGCATTCGTGGGCGGCATGATCCTCGAGGCGCGAGGGTTACTGCGCGCGACGCCCCTCACCGCGATCGTCCTGTGCATCATCTGGTCCTTCAGCATCGCGGCCTTCGCCGCCGCCACCGACTATCACCTCGCCGTCGGCCTCATGTTCGTGGCCGGGTTCCTTCACCTCGCGTACAGCTCCATGGCCCAGGCGCTGGTGCAGCTGGAGGCGCCGGCCCATTTGCGCGGCCGCCTGATCGGCCTCTACCAGATGTCCAATAACGGGATGCGCGCGTTCAGCGGCATCACCGTCGGCCTGCTCGGCAGCCTCATCGGAATACACTGGTCGCTCGCGCTCTCCGCCGTGCTGCTGCTGGGCGTCACCGTCGTGCTGCTCGCCTTCTCGATGCGGACCGCGTGACGGGGGAGCGGCGCCGGACCATGGCCAGGAATCCGCAGGTGATCATCGCCGGGGCGGGCCCGGTGGGGCTGCTGACGGCGCTCGCGCTCGCGAAACAGGACGTCTCCGTCCTGGTGCTCGAGGCCGAGCCCGGCCTGACCGTGGACCTGCGCGCGGGCACCTACCATCCGCCGTCCCTCGAGATGATGGCGCCCTACGGCATCACCGCCGAGATGCTCAAGACCGCTATCCGGGTGCCGCGCTGGCAGATCCGCGACCGCAAGGAGGGCGTCATCGTCGATTGGGACGTCTCGCTCATCAAGGACCTGACGCCGCACCCCTACCGGCTGCACCTCGAGCAGCACCGTTTGACGCCCATCATCTATTCCAAGCTCGAGGAATGCCCGAATGCCGAGGTGCGGTTCTCGCACGAGGTGACCGATTTCGCGCAGTCTGCCGACAAAGTCGTCGTGACCGCGAAGACGCC
>JAHZNX010000129.1 GCA_020028375.1 Betaproteobacteria bacterium
CGCTGCAATGAGGACGGTGACGGAGAAATCGCGATGACTAAACCCCTCAGTAACGAAGATCTGTCCGCCAAGCCCGGCGAGCGGGTGATCGACAAGCCCGATCTGCCGCCGGGCGGGATCACCAACGAGAACGACGTGCACACGGAAGTCGTCGCGGGCGAGATGCACCTCAAGCGCGGCACGATGGGCCAGTTCGAGGTGTTCAGCGACGAGCACCAGCGCATCGGCGGGACCGACCGCTATCCCTCGCCGATGACCTATCTCGCGATGGCGATCGGCTTCTGACTGCTCACCCAGGTTGCGCGGTACGCGCACATGATGAAGATGAAGGTGAGCGGGGCGAGCTGCCGCGTCGTCCTGCGCAAGCATCTCGGCGGCTCGGTGCTGAAGGGCACGGTGTTCAACCGCTGGGAGGGCGTCAGCACGCACCTCAGGTTCGAGAGCGACGAGCCCGCGGACCGGCTCGCGCACCTCGTCCGCAACGCCAAGGCCGGCTGCTTCGCCGAGGGCCTCGTCACCCAGCAGGTGCCGCTAGCGAGCCGCGTCGAGGTGAACGGCAAGCCGTTCCCCATCGACGGCGTGACGGAGGGCTAGGCGCGCCCGCGCAACCACCCCGTCTGGCTATGTTCGGTAGCGCACAGACCGCGTCCCCGGCAACGCGGACAGTGGCGTTTTGGAGGGAATGACCCATGAAACCGGAAATGGAAACAAAGGTGACGTATGGATTTTGGGGGCTTGTTGTCGGGGCAGGCATCGCAATAACGATCGGCTTCGCGTGGGGTGGCTGGACGACCTCCGGCGCGACCCAGAAGTTGAGCGAGGAGGCGCTGCTGGCGAGCCGGGCGGCGATCTGCGTTGCCCAATTCAAGAGCGCCCCGGATTACAAGATGAAACTCAAGGAATTGCAGGGGACGGAAAGCTACCAGAGATCCGAGCTCATTGAAAAGGGCGGCTGGGACCGGATGCCCGGGCAGGAAAAGGCAGCCTGGGGCGTATCCGGTGCCTGTCTCGCGGGGCTCGAATCTGTTATCAAGACCGGGGCTTAATCGGCCGGAAACCGTGGCCTGAGCCGGATTTCCCGGTAACAAGAAAGCCCCGCCCAGGCGGGGCTTTTCTTTGAACCTCAGGGTTTCTGGCAGCCACCGTCAGCGATTGACGGCAATTCTCACTTCGACCGAATGATCCCGACGGTCGTCAACAAGGGGGATCGCCTTGTCGTGTTGCTCGACGCCATCCACTGTCACGCTCATCTCGGCGTTCCCGGCGCGCGTCTGCAGCACGGAGATGTGGTAGACCGTTTCCCGGTATCGGTAATGCACCTTGAACGCTTCCCAGTCCGCGGGCAGGCACGGCGCAAAGCGAAGTTTGTCGACTTCCAGCCTCAGTCCCAGGATGGACTCCACGACCAGCCGATACATCCAGGCGGCGGAGCCCGTGTACCAGGTCCACCCGCCGCGGCCGGTGTGCGGCGGGACCGCATACACGTCTGCCGCGACCACGTACGGCTCCACTTTGTAGGCGGCAATCGCCGCCGCGGTTCCCGCATGGTTGAGCGGGTTGATCATGGCCGTGAGCTCCCAAGCGCGCCGGCTGTCGCCCAATGCGGCGAACGCCATCGCCGCCCATATCGCCCCATGGGTGTATTGCCCGCCATTCTCTCTCACGCCCGGAACGTAGCCTTTTATGTAACCGGGGTTCAAGGTCGACTTGTCGAACGGCGGATCCAGGAGCTGGATCAGCGCGTGATCCCGGCGCACCAGGTGCTTGTCCACCGCTTCCATTGCCATGCGTGAGCGCCCCGCATCCCCCGCACCGGACAGGACAGCCCAGCTTTGCGCGATCGAATCGATCCGGCATTCGGCGTTGCTCGCCGACCCCAGCGGCGTGCCGTCGTCGAAATAGGCGCGGCGGTACCACTCGCCATCCCAGCCATGCTGCTCGATGTTCCGGCGCACCTGGTCCGCCTCCGCCTGGCAACGTTCGGCAAAGGGCGTATCGCCGTGAACGCGGGCAACCCGGCCGAACTGCAGGAGCACTTCGTACAGGAAAAAACCCAGCCAGACGCTTTCGCCTTGGCCGTGTACACCCACGATGTTCATGCCGTCGTTCCAGTCTCCGGAACCGATGAGTGGCAGGCCGTGCTCGCCAAATCTGAGGCCTCTCAGGATCGCGCGTACGCAGTGTTCGTACAGGCTCGCCGCCTCCGCGGACCGGCCGGGCAGGTCGTAATACGAGTCCTCCTCGGGGTTCACCGGCCGGCCTTCGATGAAGTGAATGGGCTCATCCAGCACGCCCGTGTCCCCCGTGCCCAGCACGTATCGGCACGCCGCAAGCGGTAGCCAGAGATAATCGTCGGAACAGTGTGTCCGCACGCCCCGGCCCGAGGAGGGATGCCACCAATGCTGGACATCTCCTTCCCGGAACTGACGGGACGCGCAGCGCAGCAGGTGCTCGCGCACGAGCTTGGGCTCGGCATGGATCAGCGCCATCGCGTCCTGCAACTGGTCGCGGAATCCAAAGGCGCCTCCCGATTGGTAATATCCGCTGCGTGCCCACACACGGCACGCCAGCGTTTGATACAGGAGCCAACCGTTGGTCAGCACGTTGAGCGACTGATCGGGCGTTTCCACCTGCACTGTGCCGAGCGTGCTGTTCCAGTATTGGCGTACCGTTGCGAGCGCATTCCGCGCCGCGGCGGATCCCCGGAACCGGCGCACCAGCTTGCTCGCGTCATCGGTACCGCGCCGGCCTGCGACGCCGAGCCTGAAGACGATCTCGCGCTCTTCCCCGTCATCGAGCTCGAATGCAACCTGGATTGCGGCACACGGGTCCAAAGCCGCCCCCACCTTGTTGGAAAGCTGCGACCGGGTCATGGCGGCCGGGTTCCCGAGCGTGCCGTTGCGCCCGAGGAACTCGGTGCGGTCGCCGCTGAAGGTCCGGGTCGCGTCGTCCACGTCGAAGAACGCGATTCGGTCGGCGAACGCGGTGTTATAGGCGTTCCGCGCGTAGAGCGCGCCGCTCGCCGGGTCGATTTCGGTGATCACGTGCATGGCCGATTTCGGCGGCAGGTCTCCGAGCACCCACTCCACGTAGCCGGTCGCGGAGAGCGGGCGCGATCGGCCTGACTCGTTTCGCACCTTCAGCACCGAGAACTTGACCGCCGCTTCCAGGTCCACGTAAACCCAAAGCTCTGAGCGGATGCCGTCTTCCGTGTGCTCGAAGACGCTGTAGCCGAAGCCGTGGCGGCTGACGTAAGGTGTCGCCCCCCGGCGGGGCAGCGGCGCCGGAGACCAGAAGTGCCCGCTCTCTTCGTCACGGAGGTAAACCGCTTCTCCGCTCGAATCGCATACGGGGTCGTTGCCCCAGGGAGTCAGGCGGAACTCATGGGCGTTCTCGCTCCAGGTGTAGGCCAGGCCGCTTTCCGAGACGACGGTTCCAAAGTGCGGGTTCGCCAGCACGTTCACCCACGGTGTCGGCGTCACGTGCCCGTGCGTGGTGGTGATGACGTACTCGCGCCCATCGGGGGTGAATCCTCCGATTCCGTTGAAGAAGTTCAGATCTTGGCGCGGCGGCTCGACCGCAGCCGCCGGCGTCTCGGCGAGGCGGGCCCGGGTCGGCTTGAAGCGTGGAACCCGCACTTCCGCAAGGCTGCGGCGGGTGATCTGTTCCCCCAGCGCTCCCTGCCTGTCGGTGATGATGGCACGCGCGACCGATTGGAGCAGAATGCGATCCTCTTCCGAGATCTGCTCGGCCCGCCGCACGAAGATTCCGCCCGGCCGATCCATCACGTGTGCTTCGATGCCCGCGGCAATCAGCCCCATGATCTGGTCCTGGAGCAGTTGCCGGTAACCGGCGCGATCTTCGTTCCAGATCACCATGTCCACGGCGAGTCCCTTCAGTCGCCAGTAGGCGTGGGCCTGCACGAGCTGGCGCACCAGTTCGATATTCCCCAGGTCTCCAATCTGCAGCAGCACGATCGGCAGGTCGCCGGAAATGGCGTAGCCCCACAGGCTGGATTGGCCGCGCCGGTTCTTGCCGAGAACGGCTGCGTCGGCGCGCAGCGAGGGATTGGCGTAGATGACGGAACCGGCGAGGCGTCCATAGAGTTGCGCGTCGGACTCCGTGGCGTTGATTTGCCGCAGGGTCACCGAGCTATGGGTCCACGCCAGATCGAAGACGCGATCCGCCAGATGCCGATCCTGGTACTTATTGACCAGGCTCAAGGCCGCGTCGCGGGTTTCGCCGATGCCGGAGACCATATTGATCGTTGCCGATTGCTCCGGATCGAGCGTTATGCGATACCGGATCGCAACGATCGGATCCAGCACCGAACCCTCGCTGCCCGAGAGCGCCGTCGGCTCGCTCATCGCTCGAGGGGCGGCGACCGAGCGACCGCGGCCGATGAACCGCATGCGATCGGTCTCGTAGGAAATCTCCTCGATGTCCGCCCCATGCGCGGCCATCAGGTGAAACATCCAGGGCGGGCGCTCCTCGAGGGAGCGGGGCCGGCGCGTGCAGAGGATGGCCTGCCGCTCGCGGATGATCTCGGTCTGGACGAAGAGATTGCTGAACGCCGGATGCAGTGCGTCCGCGGCCAGGGGCGCGAGAACGACCTCTGCGTAACTCGTGACGTCAATCGCCCGGCGTGTCCGGGCGCGGTTGGTGATGTGGAGGCGACGCAACTCGATGTCGTCTTCCGGCGAAACCACGATCTCGGTATGCGTATCGAAGTCGTGGTCGCTGCGCCGGAATTCCGCGCGCCCCTCCGAGAAAATCGCTTCGTAAGCCGGCGATCGCAGGAGCGCCGGCTGATGGGCGGCTGACCAGAACACCCCGCTCGTCACGTCGCGGATGTAACAGAAGCTGCCCCAGTTGTCGCGGGTCCTGTCTTCGCGCCAGCGCGTGACGGCGAGGTCTTTCCAGCGGCTGTAGCCGCCGCCGGCGTTCGTGACCATCACGTGGTATCGGCCGTTCGATAGCAGCTGCACCTCCGGTACCGGAGTGTCGGGGCTCGCGAGCACGCGCACCGGCATCTCCGGGCCGCTGACAATCGCGCGAATGTCGGACAATTCGGCGGCGTGCAGATGAAACGCGGTCACCTTGGGAATTCGCTCCTGAAGCAGCAACAGGGTCGCCTGGAACAGCGGATCCGATTCGAATCGCTTCTGCATCGGACGGCCCAGCAGCAAATAGGCCAGGGAGAGCAGGCTCATGCCCTGGTGGTGGGCCATGTAGGACCGGACCACTGAGCTCGATTCCCCCCGCCGTTGACGCGGCGGGGTGTAGTCGATGGCCTCGTAAAAGCCGAATCTTCCTTCCAGCCCTTCAGCGGCGAGCCGCTGCAGATTCAAGCACGCCTCCTCGGGCGCCACCATCAGCGCGAGCGCCGAAGCATACGGAGCAATGACGAGATCCTCGGCAAGCCCGCGCTTGAGCCCCAGGCCGGGAACGCCGAAGGCGCGGTACTGGTAGTTGAGATGAATGTCGACCGCGTTGTAGCCGGACTCCGACATGCCCCACGGCACGCCGCGCTGGTCCCCGTACGCGATCTGCCGCTCCACCGCCGCCTTGCAGGTCTGGTCGAGCAGGGTGTTTTCATAGGTCGGCATCACCAGCAGCGGCATCAGGTACTCGAACATCGAGCCGCCCCACGACAGGAGAATCGGCTCGCCGCCGGCGTTCGTGAGCAGACGCCCGAGGGCAAACCAGCTCTCCTGCGGCAGTTGTCCCTGGGCGATCGCCACGAAACTGGACAGTCTCGATTCCGAGGCCAGCAGATCGTAGTAACTCGAGTCGCGCCGGCGTTCACCGACGTTGTAGCCGATCGCCAGCGCATGACGCGCCTTGTCGTAGAGGAGGTCATATTCCATGCGGGCGAGCTCTCCGGCCTGCAGTGCCAGGCGTTCGAGGGTCGCAATCCGCTCATGGGCGCGCCGGCTTGCTTCCGTGACGGCTTGCCGTAGTAGATCGAGCCACCCGCTTTCCTCGGGCGTCGCGTCCGCGTCGAGCCGGCGTCCGATTGCCGGCAGCCACTCCGCCTCGAGTCTCGCCAGCTGGCGCAGCGTCGGGATCTCGCCGAAGTCGGGGAAGTCGCTGAGCCTGCCAGGCGCAGGCGGCAGCAACAGCCATGGAGCGAGAAACGTCAACTCATCGAGGGCTCTCCGGCATTGCCGGGCCAGCGCCTGTGCCCACCACTTCGCATCGCTCTCGGGACCGGCGTCGTAGTGGCCGGCCACCCCCGCAGCGGACGCCGCAAGCCGTTCAAGCCAACGCCACGCTGCCGCGACGGTGACAGGCCGGGAATCGTATGCGGTTTCCAGATCCTTCTGAAGTTGGGTGAGTTCGGGAGACGCGGCCTCTCCCGCGACGTCCGCAAGAATACCGAGGGCGTCGTCGAGCCCGTCGAACACCCGCGCGCCCAGTATCCGGTCATCGGGCAGCGCGAGCAGTCCCGGTCGCAAGGTCAGCAGATGGCCCGCGAGATTCCCGCTGTCCACCGACGAAATGTAGAGAGGCGGCAGCGGCTGCAGGGACTGCGTGTCGTACCAGTTGTAGAAGTGGCCCTGGCTCCGTTCCAGGGCCGCCATCGTGTGGAGCGCATTCGTCGTGCGCTCGATCAGTTGTCCGGCCGGAATGTAGCCGAAGTCGTACGCGGACAAATTCGCGAGCAGCGCGAATCCCATGTTGGTCGGCGACGTGCGATGCGCGAGCGTGGCGCCGCGATACTCCTGATAGTTATCCGGTGGCAGCCAATG
>JAHZNX010000010.1 GCA_020028375.1 Betaproteobacteria bacterium
CTCCTCATGCGTGACGGCGTGACGCGCGAATTTCACGGCGGAGAAGCGCACACCACGAACAACCGTATGGAGCTCGTCGCCGTGATCCGCGCGCTGGAAGCGCTCGAGCACGGCACCCGGGCACGGCTCCACACCGACTCGCAGTACGTGCAGCTCGGCATCAGCAAGTGGATCCGCGACTGGAAAAAACGCGGCTGGCGCACCGCGGACAGGAAGCCGGTCAAGAACGCGGACCTGTGGCGCCGACTCGATGAGCTGGCGGCATTGCACAGCATCGAGTGGATCTGGGTGCGCGGTCACGAAGGTAACGTCGGCAACGAGCGCGCCGACGAGCTGGCCAATCTCGGCGTTGCCGAAGTCACCTCGACTTCGTGAGTCGCCGATCAACAGCGGGCTCCATGAGCATCCACGAAGTCATACCGCTCCGCGCCTTTGCGGACAACTACGTCTGGACGATCCGGGATTCGACAGGTGCAGCGGTGGTCGACCCAGGCGACGCGCGGCCGGTGCTGGAGTACCTGGATGCGGAAAAGCTCAAACTCGTCGCCATACTCAATACTCATCATCATGCCGACCACGTCGGCGGCAACACCGGGCTGCTCGGCCGCTGGAAGGTACCGGTCTATGGCCCCTACGACGAGCGCATCCGCGAAGTCACGCACAGGCTGAAGGATGGAGCGCAATTCACCCTGCCCCACTTCGGCATCGATTTCGAGGTGCTCGAGATACCGGGGCACACCCGCAGCCATATCGCCTTCCACGGCGGCGGCATGCTGTTCTGCGGCGACACGCTCTTCGCGGCGGGATGCGGGCGCCTGTTCGAAGGCACGCCGCGGCAGATGCACGATTCGCTTTTTCGCCTGATGCGGCTGCCGGACGCCACCCGCGTCTACTGCGGCCACGAATACACCCTGTCCAACATCCGGTTCGCGAAAGCCGCCGATCCCGATAATGCTGCCCTGCTCGAGTTGGAAGTAAAGGCAAAGCAGCAGCGCGACCGGGGCCTGCCGACCCTGCCCTCCACCATCGGGCAGGAGAAGGCGACCAATCCGTTCGTCCGCGTGAGCGAGCCTGCCGTGATCGCTTCCGCCAGCCGCTACGCCGGCAAAGCGCTCAATGACCCCGTGAGCGTGCTTGCGGCAATACGGGAGTGGAAGAACACCTTTTGATGGGTGTGAGTGGCGAGTACTGAGTGGTAAGTGGACAGGGCAACTACCCAAGTGTCCGAGGCTTCACAAATTACTTTTGAGTCCTGTTGGAATACTCTGATTTTTTGAGCATTTTTACTTGACGTTGCCGAGGGTCTTGGCTATCATCCCCCGCTCCGGTAAAAAGCAAACCTGGTGAGCCATGATCGGAAGCCCCATCTACTTTGATCCAATGCTTCCCCCGCCCGCGGGGCAGTCCCGCTTTACCCACTCTCCAATCGCGATTCTCGACTCACGCTTTTCAAGCAAGGCCCAATGGTGACCCGCGCTCTCGCGTTGGGCCTTGCGGCCCTGCTGCTCGGCGCCTGCGTGCACATGCCGCAGGACGCATCGGACGCGTTGGCGGGCGCTAAGCCTGCCACGGGGACCGTCGCCGCGAAGGAGCAGCCGCCGATGCCGCCGGTGAATATCCACGCGCAGACTCCTCCGCCAGCGCCCGTCGTAGTAGCGCCACCGCCCCCGCCTCCTCTTCCCCCCAATGTGTGGGACCGCATCCGGGCCGGCTTCCGCATGGCCAACCTGGACGGCGTCCTCGTGGAACGGCAGGAGCAGTGGTATGCGGACAATCCCGAATACGTCGCGCGCATGGTGGAGCGCAGCAGCCATTTCCTTTATCACGTCGTCGAGGAAGTCGAGCGCCGCAGGATGCCAACCGAGATCGTGCTGCTGCCGATGATCGAAAGCGCCTACAACCCGACGGCATACTCGCGCTCGCACGCCTCTGGCATGTGGCAGTTCATCCCGTCCACCGGCAGGCTCTACGGGCTGCGGCAGAACTTCTGGTACGACGGCCGGCGCGACGTGCTCGCCGCGACCAGCGCCGCGCTCGACTATCTCCAGAAGCTCCACGACCAGTTCGGCGACTGGACCCTCGCCCTCGCGGCCTACAACTGGGGCGAGGGCGCGGTAAGCCGGTCGGTTGCGCGGAACGAAGCGCGCGGGCTGCCGACGGACTACGAAAGCCTCGCGATGCCGCTCGAGACGCGCAAATACGTGCCCAAGCTGCAGGCCGTGAAGAACATCGTTTCCGATTCCCGGCGCTACGGCATCACGCTCCCGGACATCCCGAACCGCCCCTATTTCGCGACCGTCACCACGCGCCGCCACATCGACGTCCAGCTCGCCGCCAGCCTCGCCGAGTTGTCGCTGGAGGAATTCCGTTTCCTCAACCCGGCGCACAACAAACCGGTGATCAAGGCCGACGGGTCGGAGGCCATCGTGCTGCCCGTGGACAAGGTCGCCGTGTTCGAGAAGAACCTCGATACCCACGACCGGCCGCTGGTGTCGTGGCAAACCTACACGGTCAAGCGCAGTGACAAGCCGGAGCAGATCGCATCCAGGCACGGCATGACGCTCGCGGAGCTGAAGGAAGTCAACGGGATCGCGCCCAAGCGCAAGATCGTTCCCGGCCAGACCCTGCTCGTGCCGCTGCGCGGCGAAGCTGTCCCCCACCTTCCCGATCTGCCCGCGCCGAAAGTGGCTTCCGCCGGCGGCACGCCGAGGCGGGCGAAATGCTTCATGGTGAGCAACAGTGGCGCCAAGAAGCAGGTGCCGTGCGCGGCGCCGGCGAAAAAGAAGACCGTAGCGGCCAAGCCGCTTGCTGAGCCGCGCGTGAATGGCTCAGGCGCCGCTGTGTCCACCCGCGCGCTCACTGGAGGATAGTCACGCTTTTTGCTTCACCGCGTCGGCGGCGTAGAGGTGGCAAGCGGTCGAATGTGAAACAGTAAAGCGCGCGCTGTCCGGATAGGCTTCCCGGCAGCGCGCGAAAGCATCCGGACAGCGCGGATGAAAATGGCACCCCGCCGGCGGGCTGACCGGCGAGGGCAGCTCGCCCTGCAGCCGGATCACATTCCGCTTTGTCGCCGGATCCATCACGGGCACCGCCGAGAGCAGCGCGCGCGTATAGGGGTGTTTCGGGCCGGCCAGCACCTCCTCCACGCTGCCGCGCTCGACGATGCGCCCGAGGTACATGACCGCCACCTCGTGCGCGAGGAACTCGATCACCGAGATGTTGTGGGTGATGAAGAGATAGGCGAGCCCTCGCTTTCGCTGCAGGGCTTTCAGCAAGTTGAGAATCTGCGCCTGCACCGAGACGTCGAGGGCGCTGGTCGGCTCGTCGCAGATGATGAGGCGCGGCTCCACTGAAAGCGCGCGCGCGATAGCGACGCGTTGCCGCTGCCCCCCGGAAAACTCGTGCGGGTAGCGGAACTTGAGATCCCGCGCGAGCCCGACGTCGCCCAGCAGCGCGTCGATTCTGTCCTGGCGCTCCTCGCGCCCGGCGCCGATGCCGAGCGCCGCCATGCCCTCCTCCAGCGCTTCCATGACCCGCATGCGCGGATTGAGAGACGCATAGGGATCCTGGAAGATGATCTGCACGTCCTTGCGCCGCGGGCGCAGTTCGGCGCGCCCGAGCCGCGCCAGGTCCGCGCCGTCGAACAGCACCGCGCCGGAGGTCGGCTCGACCAGGCGCAGGATGCCCTTGCCCACCGTGGTCTTGCCGCAGCCGGATTCGCCCACCAGGCCGAGCGTGCGGCCAGCCTCGATCTCGAGCGAAACGCCATCAACCGCTTTCACGTGCGCGACGACACGCCTCAGCAGTCCCTTGTGTACGGGGAAATGCACCTTGAGGTCGCGGACAGCGAGCAATGGCGTCGCCGCGACCGAAGGATGAGGGATGAAGGATGAAGGATGACTCCCAACATCGCCGGTAGTTACTTCCGCCTTCATCCTTCCGCCATCATCCTTGAACTTTGCGCCCGGCGCGTAGAGGTGGCAGCGGGCCATTTGTCCACTGCCCGCCCCGTGCCAGCCGGGCGCGACACGGTGGCAGAGGTCCCACGCCGAATCGCAGCGGTCGGCAAAGCGGCAGCCGGTGAACACGCGCGTGAGCGAGGGCACGGTGCCGGGAATTGCAGCGAGGGGCGCGCCGCGCTTCGCCCCCGTCGGCAACGACTCGAAGAGCCTGCGCGAATAGGGGTGCGCGGGCCGCGCGAAGAACGCCTCGCGGGAGGCGGTCTCGACGATTTCCCCGGCATACATTACGGCCACGCGGTGCGCCATCTCGGCGACGACGCCCAGGTCGTGGGTGATCAGCATCATCGACATGCGGCGGTCCCTCTGCAGCTGCCGCAGCAGGTCGAGCACTTGCGCCTGGATGGTGACGTCGACCGCGGTGGTCGGCTCATCCGCAATCAGGAGCTCCGGATCGCAGGCGAGCGCCATCGCGATCATCACCCTCTGCTTCATGCCGCCGGAGAGCTGGAACGGGTATTCGTCGCGCCGGCGCGCGGCATCGGGAATTTGCACCGCCTCGATGAGCTTCTGCACGCGCTCTTCCAGCGCCGCCCCCGCGAGGTCGGTGTGGCGCCGGAGCGTCTCGGCGATCTGCGCGCCCGCGGTCATGACGGGATTGAGCGAGAGCGCCGGCTCCTGGAAGATCATGCCGATGCGCCGCCCGCGCACTTCGCGCATGGCCGATTCGGGCAGCTGCAGCAGATCGCGCCCGTCGAGCTCGACGCTGCCACCAACGATGCCGCCGGCGTCCGGCAGCAGCCGCATGATTGAGAGCGCGGTCATGGATTTGCCGCAGCCGGATTCACCGACCAGCGCGAAGGTCTCGCCGCGGTGAACCTCGAAGGACACCCCGTCCACGGCGCGCACGACAGCGTCGCCCGCATCGAGCCACGTTCTAAGATTCCTGACGCTCAGCAATGGGCGGGCGTTGCTCATTCGGTCTCTAAAGGCGTGACGTGATACCCCGTGACGTGATGTTGCGTGACGTGATACGGCGTGACGTGATAATGCGAGGAATGACAGACAAAGCATCAACCACGCTTCACCATGTCACGCTTCACCATGTCACGCTCTACCATGTCACGGTTCACCATGTCACGCTTTTTGAGCGGCAAGGCGGAAGGAACGCCCCACGCGGATGCGCGGATCGAAAGCGTCCCTGACGGCGTCCGCGAACAGGTTGGCCGACAGCACCAGCAGCAGCATGAAAGTGAAGGCTGCCGTCAGCGACCACCACACGATGGGTTCGCGCGCCATCTCCAGTCGCGCGCTGTTGATCATGGTGCCGAAGCTGATGGTCGAAGGATCCACGCCGACGCCGACGTAGGAAAGCACCGCCTCTGCCAGCACCAGCCCCGAAAAGTCCATCACGATGGCGATCAGCACGATGTGCATCACGTTGGGCAGGATATGGCGCGTGAGGATGCGGAAGTGCGGTACCGCGAAGGCGTGCGCCGCCTGGATGTACTCCATCTCGCGCAGCTTCAGCGCTTCCCCCCGCAGCAGCCGTGCCAGCCCGGTCCAGCTGGTGATGCCGAGGATCACGCACAGGAACAGGAGGCGCAGATCGGCGCGCGCGAGCACGGTGTCGAAGAGCTCGGGGTGCGTCTCGATCCAGACCTGCATCATCAGCACGGCGGCCGCGATCAGCAGCACGCCCGGGATCGAGGACAGCGTGGTGTAGAGGTACTGGATCACGTCGTCCACCCAACCCTTGAAGTAGCCCGCCATCACCCCCAGGGCAAGCGCAAAGGGCAGCATCACCAGCGTCGTGAGCGTGCCGATCACGAGACCGGTGCGGACGCTCTTCAGCGCCTGGTAGAAGACGTCCTGGCCCACCTTGTCGGTGCCGAAGACATGGTAATTGGCGGCGAGCGCGACAAGCGGCCCGCCGACCGCCAGCACCACCGCCAGCGTAAGAAGGATCGCGCGCCAGGGAATCTCCGTCTCCCCGCGCCGGAGCGCGCGCCACATCCGGCCGGTGTCAGCCGGGTCCCAGCGCGCGAGCACCACGCAGAGCAGCGTCGCGACGACGAGCCAGATCAAAGCCCCCCCGGCGATGCCGTAGAGGCAGCGCCGCGCGATATCCGGGCCCCATTCGGTGGCCGGGTCGGCGAGGTGGGCACCGCCGTACGTGAGGCGCGGGTAGTCGCGCACCTGCAGGCCGTCGGGCAGCTCGATCGTCTCTTTGGCGTAGCGGTGCGTGGCAAGCGGCGCGGAATAGGTCTTCGCCTTCTGCGTGCGCAGCTTCGTCGTGAGCTTGTCGAAGACGCTCAGCACCTCAACTGCGTAAATTGTTTTCCCGTCCCGCACCTCGACGGCGGGTCGGTAATGCACAGAGTCGGCGAGGCCGATGACGACGAAAAACGCGAGCACGGTCGCCGCCGCCATGCCGCTCGCGCTGCGCGCCACCTTGCGCCACGGCGCCATGAGGTGCTCGTGCCGACGGACATGCCGGACGAGGAGTGCGACGACCACCAGCAGGAGGTAGATCAGCGCGTCGGTCCAGAGAATTTCGAGCTTGAATGACATGGTCTCGTCGCGGGCGGCGCGTCACTCGTCACTCAAAGCGCACCCTCGGATCCACCAGCGTGTAGGAAATGTCGGTGCAAATGAGGCCGATGATGTAGAGGACCGACCCCAGGAAGACCATCGCGCGCACGACGGCGAAGTCCTGCGAATTGATCGCGTCGATGGTGTAGCTCCCGAGCCCCGGTATGCCGAAGAACGACTCGGCGATGAGGCTGCCCATGAAGAGCAGCGGAATCACCGCTACGACGCCGGTGAGGATCGGGATCATCGCGTTCTGCAGGACATGGCGGAACAGCACGCGCGGCTCGGACAGCCCTTTTGCGCGCGCGGTGCGCACGTAGTCCTTATTGATCTCTTCGAGGAAGATGGTGCGGTACCAGCGGGTGTTGGCGCCGATGCCGCTCACGACGCCGATGATCACCGGCAGCGCCAGGAACCTGAACGCGTCCGCGCCGCCGTCGTAGCCCGAGATCGGAACGATGCTCAGGAGCTTGCCGACGAGATACTGTCCGCCGATGATGTAGAAGAGCCCCGAGATCGACATCATCGCCACGCACGCCACCACGCCCCAGAAATCAACGTAGGTCGCGCGAAAGAACGCCATCAGCAGCGCAAACGTGAGGTAGGCGGCCAGGCCCATCAGGAACACCGGGACCGCAATGGCGAGGCTCGGCCACATGCGGGTACTGATGTCGTAGCCGATGTCGCGTCCCTGGTCGGAACGCCCGAAATCGAAGGCGAAGAGCCTGACCGACTTCTCGTAGAAGATGGTGTCGATGAAGCGCCCTCCCCCGGCAGCCGCCCCGTTGTACAGCAGCGGCTTGTCGTAGCCGCGCTCCTCCTTCCATTTCTGGATGGCTTCCGGCGTCACGCGTTTCACGCCGAGGTGCACGCGCGCCATGTCGTCCGGCGAGTTGACGACGAAGAACAGCGCGAAGGTGAGAACGTTGACCCCGACGAGAATCGGGATCGCGTACAGCAGGCGGCGGGTGATGTAGGCAATCATCAGACGGAAAAGCGTGATGTGGTACCGCGTGACATGGTAACGCGTGACATGGTGATTCGTGACCTGGAAAGGCGTGGGCGCCGCCTTTGACAACGCACTATCACGTCACGCCCCGTCACGTCACGCTTCATCACGTCACGCCACATCATGTCACGCTTTATCGATGCTGGCGGTCGCTCTCTCGCGGCGGCGGTAGGTCCTGACCGCGGGAAGCAGAGACAGGCCGACCGCCACCAGCAGCGCCACCGCCGGCCACAGCACGGGCTGGTTCCACTCGCGCCGCCGCTGGCTGCGCAACTGGGGGTCGATGCGCTGGTACTTGAGCCCGTTGTTGGCCATCTGGTTGGGCTTGCGGTTGCGGACCCACGCATGGTGCAGGGTGTAATCTTTGGGAAACAGGCTCCACACCCAGGGCGCATCGCGGCGAGCAATCTCGACCATGCGGTCGATGATCGCCTGCCGCTCGGGGCCGTTGTACATGTTCTTCATGCGCTCGAACAGGCGGTCGAACTCGGGGTTCTCGTAATTGGACGCGTTCTCGCCGGACGTCTTGACCTTGCTTTGCGCGCCGTGCAGCAGGAACAGGAAGTTCTCGGGGTCGGGGTAATCGGCATTCCAGCCGAGGAAATACATTTGCACGTTGCCCTTTCGGATCTTCTCCTGGAAGCGGTTCCAGTCGGTGGGGCGCACCGCGAGCTGCACGCCGATCTTCTCGAACTGCTTGGCGTACCAGTCGAGCCGCGCCTTGGCGTCGGGGCCGGTGCCGGTAGTATCGAGGTGAAGGAGCAGCGGCTCGCCGGTCTTCGCGTTGCGCCCGTGCGGATAGCCGGCCTCCGCCAGAAGCTTCTTTGTGTATTCCACGGACTTCCTGCGCGGCGCGCCGTCCTTCCAGTCGTACACGTAGGGATTAATGCCGTCCTCCCCCTCGCGGTAACCGAAGATGCCGGGCGGGATCGGACCCTGCGCCGCAATGCCGCGCCCGTTGCGGAAGATCGAAATCATCTCCTCCTGGTCGATCGCGATCGAGATCGCGTGCCGCAGCTTCCGCGCGCGCTCGCCATAGCCTCCCACCACCGGATCGAGCATGTTGAAGCCGAGGTAGAAGACAGTTGTCGCAATCGAGGTCTGCAGCCGGATGCCGCGCGCCTGCATTTCCTCCGATAGCGTGACATCGCCTTGCCCGGTGAACTGCACGGCCTGGTCGAAGGTGTCCGAAGCGATGCCGGACGCGTCGTAATAGCCCTGCAGGAACTTGTTCCAGTACGGGATTTGCTCCTTCTCGAGCGCAAACACCACCTTGTCTATGAACGGCAGCGGCTTTCCCGCGTCTCCGAGGAGTCCCGCCTCGGCGTCGCCGGGCTCGCCCTCGGAGGGATAGACCTCGCCCTGGTAGTTGGGATTGCGCTCGAGCACCATCTGCCGGTTGGGATTGTTCACCGTCAGCATGTAGGGGCCGGTGCCGACCGGGAACCAGTCGAGCGAGATGTTCCTCTCCGCCATCCCGGGCTGGGCGTAGAAGCGGTCGGATTCGGGCGGGACCGGCGCGAAGAACGGCATCGCCAGCCAGTAGACGAATTGCGGGTACTTGCCGCGCACGCGGATGCGGTAGGTATAGCGGTCCACTGCCTGCGCCCCGGCGAGATCGAAGCGCGTCAAGTCGAGAAACCCGCCCTTGGCCGTTGCCTTGTCCGCCCGGGCGAGCTCCGCGGCGAGCTCCTTCAGCCCGACGATGTACTCGCCCATCAGCTGCATGATCGGCGAGTGCAGGCGGGGGTGCGCGAGGCGCTTGATCTGGTGCACGTAGTCAGCGGCGACGAGCTCGCGAGTGCCGGTCGCCTTGAAATCCCCGATGGCGTGGATGCCCGAGAGCTCGCCTGGCTTGAGATCGTGATACACGTAACGGCCCTGCGCGCCCTGTGCCAGCGCCGGGTGGGGCTGATAGAGGATGCCCGGACGGATGCGGATCAGGTAGTCGCTGTAGGCGACGAGCTTCGCATCGGCCGAGTCGGGAAGGCGCCGGCCATTCTCGTCGAAGAGCTGCGCGCGCGGCACCTCCGTGGCGGCGAATGGAACCAGCTCGTACGGACGCTTGAAGTAGTGGTATTGCAGCGGCGGCTGATAGATGTTCGCGATCAGCACGTACTCGTTCTCGCTGTAGGATTGCACGGGATCGAGGTGCTTGGGACGCTCCGAGAACGAGGTGTAGAGGATGTTGGCGCCGTCCTCGTCGGCCGGATGGGGATTGTTCCACGGCGCGCCGCTGCATCCCGCCGCCAGCGCGGCAGCGATCAGCATGACTCGGAGGGCGGCGGACAGCATCATCAAATACTATCAGAGGCGTGAAGTGGTGAAGCGTGCTCCCACCACCCCACTCGCTACGCGAGCACCCCGCCCGTCCCGCCGCGCTGCATCGCGGCGGTCGTTCGCCGGCTCGGAGGCATGCTCCTCGAATTCCCGGATCACCCTCAGGCAGGAGGGGAATTTCTTAGGCACTCCCCTCCTTTTCAAGGAGGGGTAGTGCGAAGCGCCGGGGTGGTTGAACACGTAATATCCGACTCGCTCTATCCTGTCACGCCGTATCACGTCACGCCTCACCACGTCACGCTTGTAGCTATAATGGCGTAACAACGGTTCCCTACCAAGAAGAACTCCAGGAACAAATGGGATTCCTGCAGGACCGAAAAATTCTAGTCACCGGTCTGCTCTCCAACCGGTCCATCGCCTACGGCATCGCGAAAGCGCTGGCGCGCGAAGGGGCGAGCCTCGCTTTCACCTACCAGAATGAAGAGCTGCGGGAGCGCGTCGAGGAGCTCGCGCAGCCGTTCGGGCGCGCGCCGGTGCTGCCCTGCGACGTCGCCAAGGACGAGGAGATCGCCGCGCTCTTTTCCGTTCTCGGCAAGCACTGGGACGGCCTGGACGGAATCGTGCACTCGATCGCCTACGCCCCGCGCGAGTCGCTGAAAGGCGATTTCCTCGACGGCCTCACGCGCGATGCCTTCCGCATGGCCCACGACGTGAGCGCCTATAGCTTCGCCGCGCTGGCGAAGGCCGGCCTGCCGCTGATGGAGGGACGCCGGAGCGCCCTGCTCACGCTTACCTATCTCGGCGCGGCGCGATCCGTGCCGAACTACAACGTGATGGGGCTGGCGAAGGCGAGCCTGGAGGCCGCCGTGCGCTACCTCGCGCAGGACCTTGGTCCGAAGGGCATCCGGGTCAATGGAATATCGGCGGGTCCGATCAAGACGCTGGCGGCCGCCGGCATCAGCGGCTTTGGCAAGATACTCAAGTTCGTGGAGGACAATGCGCCGCTCAGGCGCAACGTGACGACGGACGACGTGGGCAACGCCGCGGCCTTCCTCCTGAGCGACCTCGCCGCCGGCATTACCGGGGAGATCACCTACGTCGATTGCGGGTTCAATACGGTCGTTGGCGGCATGCGCGGCGAAGGGTAAATCTAGAACCCGCTGCGACGCGGTGGAGCGGATCTGTCGGGCTTGGAGGATGGCGGCGGCGGGGTGCTGTCTTCCTTCTTTTCGAGCCACTCCTTGTTGATCGTCACGCCGGCCTTCTGCCTGAGGTTCGCGAGGTAGGCCGACATCGCTTCCTGCGCCAGGATCCGGCGCAGCCCGTTTGCCAGCTCCTCGGTCTGCTCGGGCGGGAGATCCGCCGCATCCTGCACTCGGGTGACACGCAGCAGGGTGTAGCCGACCTGCAGGTTCTCCACGGCGGCATAGGCGGGCAGCTTCGACGAATCCAGGCGGAACGCCTGCCGCACTACCGGCTCGGGAATGTTCGTAAAGCCCGAGCGGGCCGCGAGCTGCGGCGCGCTCCACGCGATCTGGACATTCTTTCCCTGGGTCAGCTCGACGAGCAGGCGCCGGCCTTCCTCGACCGCCAGCCGGCCCGCCTCCCGCAGCGCGATCCTCTTTTCCAGCGCCGCACGCACTTCGTCGAAGGACCGGGTGCTCTCCGGCCTGCGCTCGACGACGCGCGCCGCGATCAGCGTGCCCGGCGCCACCTCGATCGCCTCGGTATTGCGCTTGCCCCTGCGCACTTCGTCCGCGAAGACCGCGGCGAGCAGGCGCGGATTGTTGAGCAGCGGCTCGGCGGCGCGGGAGCGCGTGATCCAGCCGCTCGCCTGCGGCGCCGTCCCGATGAGATCCGCAGCGGGCTTGAGGCTATCCGACTGCTCGTACGCCACGTTGTTGAAATTGTCCGCCAGCTCGGCGAATCGCCTTGCCGCGAGTTGCTTTCTGAGCTCCTGCTCGATCTGGGGCCGCACCTCCTCGAGGCTCTTCGACTGGCCCGGCCGGACCGCCGTCAGCCGTATGATGTGGAAGCCCAGTCGGGTCTCGACCGGAGCGGAAATCTCGCCCGGCTTGAGCTTGTAGAGCGCCGCCTCGAATTCAGGCACGTCCTTCATCGAGCCGGGATCGATATAGCCGAGGTCACCGCCATTCGCTGCGGAGCCGGGGTCTTCCGACCGCGTTTTCGCCAGCTCGGCAAAGCTGCCCGGCGCCTTCTGCAGCTGATTGTGGAGCTCCTCCGCCCGCGCCCGCGCCTTCTGCCGCGCGTCAGCACCCGCGGCCGCCTCGGCGCTCACGAAGATATGGGCCGCTTGGCGCGATTCCCTGACCTCGAACTGGCGGCGATTCGAATCGTAGTATTTCCTGACCTCGGCCGGGTCGACCCGCGACTGCTGCTGGAGCGATTCCACGGAAAGCGTCAGATACTCGAGGCGCACCGCCTCCGGTATCCGGAACTCGGAGGGATTCGCGTCGTAATACTTCTTCGCAGCTTCGGGATCTAGCTTGACCTGCCCCAGGAATTTCTCGGGAGAAAGGACGTACTGGCTCAGCTCGCGCTGCTGCCCGGAGAGCCGTGCCAGGCGCTCGCTGACCGAGCGCGGCACGAACGTGCTGTCGGCATAACCATCCATGAACTGCTGCACAATCATGTCCTGGCGCAGCCGCGCCTCGAACATCACCGGCGTCATGCCCTCGGACCTGAGGTACTGCTCGTAGCGCGCCGGCGAGAACTTGCCGGTCTCGTCCTGGAACGACTGCTGCCTGCCGATGATTTCCTTCAGCCGCTCGTCGTCGACCGTGACGCCCGCCCGCAGCGCGTTCTCGAGCAGCAGGCGCCGCTGTATCAGGCCGTCGAGGGTCGCGTAACGCAACTCGGGGTTGTCCAGGAGCGCCGGATCGGCGCGGCCCTGCGCCAGCCGCCGCAGCGTGTCCTGCCGCTCGCGCAGGGCCCGGCTGAATTCCTCCTGCGAGATGCTGTAATCGCCCACCCGCGCCACTGCCTGGCCGCCGCCGACGCCGCGAAAGTAGCTGTCGATGCCGAAAAACGCGAACGGCAGGAAAATGATGGCCAGTATGATCTGGATCAGCCGCTTGTTCTTGGCTACGAATTCAAACATATTGTTGATAGGGGTGGCGGAGCGGACGGGACTCGAACCCGCGACCTCCGGCGTGACAGGCCGGCATTCTAACCAACTGAACTACCGCTCCTTGAACATCTCCCGCGGGATGAACGGCATCGGAACAGGAGAGCATTGGCTATCGTACCATGTGCCTGGTCCGTTCCATCCCGCGGACGTAAACCGGCACCGCTAGGCGTCCGGCTTTACGACTTGGTGGGTGCTGAGAGTCTCGAACTCCCGACCTTCGCCTTGTAAGGGCGACGCTCTACCAGCTGAGCTAAGCACCCTTAAAACGGACGCTATCGCGCCGTTTTAAGTGTGCGCGTTGGAGAGGACAGGACGCTGCCGCTCAACGCGCACGCCGAATCGGCGGCGCCTGGAAGCAATTTGGGGCAGGCGCCGCATATCGGCAACGCCTACCCCAAAGAGACGACCCTCGACTGCTGCCGGGCGGCTAGTTTAGCGCATCTTTCAATGCCTTACCAGCGCTGAACTTGGGTACCTTCGCGGCCTTGATGCGGATCTCTTCCCCGGTGCGCGGATTGCGGCCCGAGCGCGCTTCGCGCCGGCCCACGCGGAAGGTGCCGAAACCGACGAGCGTGACCGACTGCCCCCTCTTCAACGCACCCGTGATCGCACCGATCGCGCCATCCACCGCCTTCTCCGAAGCGGACTTGGAAATTCCCGCGGACTTCGACACGACGTCAACCAGCTCAGATTTATTCACTGTTGTCCCCTTTACGGATTGGTGAAAAACGGTTCTCCCGCGCGGCCGCACCTTCATTCCTCAGAGGCGGCTGCGAAACTGTCTTGTCAGTTGGTATGTCGGCGAATGCCGATGTGAATCACGCCGGCTTCTTTATAGCAAGCGCGTATCGCCGGTGTCAAGCAATTGAAAAAAAAAATCGCCGGCGCGCACGCTCCCGCGAAACGTCACGCAAAATCAACGCGCGAGCAAATGCAATTTCAAGAAGTGAATGGAGATGTGCCGATTAAGTGATTGAGCAGTTGAGCGAATGGCTCGCGAAGATCGGCTCGCTGCTGAAGGCTGGAAAAAAAATGGAGAGCGGGAATGAGAAGCAGATGCGCTCCAGCTGCCGGCCGTACATGAAAAAGGGCGGCAGCGCCGCCCTTTTTCGTGACAAAAATCACTAACTGGTCACTTGCCGCGCACCTAATGCTTGACAGCCGCCGGAGCGGGCGCTTCCGTTACCGGCGGCGGCGCCGGTGCGACGTCGTCCTCGGATAGCGGCTCGGGCTTGCGCTCGAGCGCCATCTCGAACACATTGTCAATCCATTTCACCGGGTGAATGTCGAGCCGGTTCTTGACATTGTCCGGAATCTCCGCGAGGTCCTTCACGTTTTCCTCGGGGATCAGCACGGTCTTGATCCCGCCGCGGTGCGCCGCGAGGAGCTTCTCTTTCAGGCCGCCGATCTGCAGCACTTCGCCCCGCAGCGTGATTTCCCCGGTCATCGCCACGTCGGAGCGCACCGGAATGCCGGTCAACGCGGATACCATCGCGGTGCAGATCCCGATGCCGGCGCTCGGCCCATCCTTGGGCGTCGCGCCTTCCGGCAGGTGGATGTGGATGTCGTTCTTCTGGTAGAAGTCCCCCGGGATGCCGAGGCGCCGGGAGCGGCTGCGCACGACCGAGAGCGCCGCCTGCACCGATTCCTGCATGACTTCGCCGAGCTTTCCGGTGGTGGTCATCTTGCCTTTGCCGGACATGATCGCCGCCTCGATGGTGAGGAGCTCGCCCCCCACCTCGGTCCAGGCAAGGCCGGACACCTGCCCGACCTGGTTCTTCTTCTCGGCCATGCCGTAGGTATAGCGCCGCACGCTCAAATACTTGTCCAGGTTGCGGGCGGAAACCGCCACCTTGCGCTCCACGCCGTCGCCCACCAGCATCTTCACCACCTTGCGGCAGATCTTGGATAGCTCCCGCTCCAGCGCCCGCACCCCGGCTTCCCGCGTGTAGTAGCGGACGATGTCGCGCACCGCGCTCTCGGATATGGCGAGCTCCTCGGGCTTCAACCCGTGGTTTTTCATAAGCTTGGGCAGCAGGTGCTTCAACGCGATGTTGACCTTCTCGTCCTCGGTGTAGCCCGAGAGCCGGATCGTCTCCATGCGGTCGAGCAGCGCCGGCGGGATGTTGAGCGTGTTGGCCGTGCACACGAACATCACGTCGGAGAGGTCGTACTCGACCTCGACGTAATGGTCCACGAAAGTGTGGTTCTGCTCCGGGTCGAGCACCTCCAGCAGCGCGCTCGCCGGATCGCCCCGGAAGTCCATCCCCATCTTGTCCACCTCGTCGAGCAGGAACAGGGGGTTCCTCACGCCGATCCGGGTCATGTTCTGCAGGATCTTGCCGGGCATCGAGCCGATGTAGGTGCGGCGGTGGCCGCGGATCTCCGCCTCATCCCGCACGCCGCCCAACGACATGCGCACGAACTTGCGGTTGGTCGCGCGCGCCATCGACTGGCCGAGCGAGGTCTTGCCCACGCCGGGGGCACCGACCAGGCACAGGATGGGAGCCTTCAGCTTGTCCACGCGCTGCTGCACGGCCAGGTACTCGACGATGCGCTCCTTCACTTTCTCCAGGCCGTAGTGGTCCTCGTTCAGCACCTTCTCGGCGGCGCCGAGGTCGGTGTTGATCTTGCTCTTCTTCTTCCACGGCAGCGACACCATCGCGTCGATGTAGTTGCGCACGACGGTCGCCTCGGCCGACATCGGCGACATCAGCTTCAGCTTCTTCAGCTCCGTCTCGGCCTTCTTGCGCGCGTCCTTCGGCATGTGCGCGGCCTTGATGCGCTTCTCGACCTCGTCGAGGTCGGCGCCTTCATCCATCTCGCCGAGCTCCTTCTGGATCGCCTTAACCTGCTCGTTGAGATAGTACTCACGCTGGCTCTTCTCCATCTGGCGCTTGACGCGCCCGCGGATGCGCTTCTCGACCTGGAGGATCTCGAGCTCGCCCTCGACCAGCTTCAACAGGTGCTCGAGGCGCTGCTTGATGCCGAACATCTCGAGCACTTCCTGCTTCTGCTCGAGCTTCAACGGCAGGTGCGCGGCGATGCTGTCGCCGAGGCGCCCCGCCTCGTCGATCCCGGCGATCGAGGTGAGGATCTCCGGCGGGATCTTCTTGTTCAACTTCACGTACTGATCGAACTGCTGGATCATCGTGCGCCGCATCGCCTCGATCTCGTTGTCGGTGGCGAGCTCCGGCGTGACCGGCGTGACCGAGACGGCGTAGTGCGTCTTCAAGTCCACGATCTCGTGGAGGCGCGCGCGCTGGGCTCCCTCGACCAGCACCTTCACGGTGCCGTCCGGGAGCTTCAGCATCTGCAGGATGTTGGCGATGCTGCCGATCCGGTAGAGGTCCTCGGGCGACGGATCGTCCTTCGCCGCGGATTTCTGCGCTACCAGGACGATGCTCTTGCCCGCCTCCATCGCCGTCTCGAGCGCCTTGATCGACTTCGGCCGCCCGACGAACAGCGGAATCACCATGTGCGGAAACACCACCACGTCGCGCAGCGGCAGCAGCGGCATCTGGGGGGTAAGGCTTTGCTCTTCAGGCATCGTGTGTCACCAATTGGAGTTGGACTAGGTGAAGATGGGGCAAAATCCCCGAAAATTCAAGCACGCTATAGCGTCATGATTCCAAACCGCTTTCCCGGAGCGTCCGCGCACGCCTGCCGGCGGACGCCCTGCAAGCGGGCCGTTCACGCTAGTGCGCCGACGCCGCGACCTTGGGCTGATCCGAGTAGATCAGCAGCGGCGTCGCGTCGCTCACGATCGTATTCTCCTCCACCACCACCTTGATGACGTTCTCCAGCGATGGCAGATCGAACATGGTGTTGAGCAGCGTGTGCTCGAGGATGGAGCGCAGCCCCCGCGCGCCGGTCTTGCGCTCGAGCGCGCGCCGCGCCACCGCCTTCAACGCCGCCTCACGCACTTCCAGCTCGACGCCTTCCATACCGAACATCTTCTGGAACTGCTTGAGCAGCGCGTTCTTGGGCTGCGTGAGGATCTGGATCAGAGCAATCTCGTCGAGCTCTTCCAGTGTCGCCACCACCGGCAGCCGGCCCACGAACTCGGGGATCAGACCGTACTTGATGAGGTCCTCGGGCTGCACGTCGCGCAGCACCTTGGTGATGTCCTTGCGGTTGTCGCGCGAGCTCACTTCCGCGCCGAAGCCGATGCCGTTCAGCAGCGCCTGCTGCACGCCCTCGCCGGAGACGTCGCGCGTGATCGAGGGGTTGTCGGACTTGCGCGAGATCTTGTCGATCTCGTCGATGTAGACGATGCCGCGCTGCGCCTTCTCGACGTCGTAGTCGCACTTCTGCAGCAGCTTCTGGATGATGTTCTCGACGTCCTCGCCGACGTAGCCTGCCTCGGTCAACGTGGTCGCGTCCGCCATGACGAAAGGCACGTTCAACAGCCGCGCGAGCGTCTGCGCGAGCAGCGTCTTGCCCGATCCGGTCGGCCCGACCAGCAGGATGTTCGACTTCGCCAGCTCGACGTCGTCGTTCTTGACGAGCGTCTTCAGCCGCTTGTAGTGGTTGTAGACGGCGACCGACAGGATCTTCTTGGCGAAGTCCTGGCCGATCACGTACTGATCGAGGATCGCGCGGATCTCCTTCGGCACCGGCAGGTCGGACTTCGCGCCCTTGGTGCCGTGCTCGCCCTGGGTCTCCTCGCGGATGATGTCGTTGCA
>JAHZNX010000130.1 GCA_020028375.1 Betaproteobacteria bacterium
GGCTGGCGCGCGGGCCAGATCATCGCGGTGCCGGCGGAAGTGGATGGCGGGGACGCCGCCGCGCTGCTCGAGCTGGGCATCAAGCCCCGGCTCAACGTGAGCGAGCTGAAGCGGCGCGGCGTGTCGCCGGCCGCCCCGGTCGAGGAGGGACCCGCGGCAGCGCTGATCGCGGCGGAATCCGAGACCGGGCTGAGCTACTGGCTGGGGCTCAACAATTTCTACGTGATCACGCGCTACAACCACAGCATCAATTACGCGCTCGCGGTGCACGAGCTGGCAACCGAGCTGCGCGCCCAGTTCCGGCCCGAAGATCGGAGCCCATCTCAATGAGGCTCTACGGCCGCGCGGCTTCGCGGCGGAACGCGACCAGGTGGTCGATCTCGAGGCGGATTCCGATGCGCTCGCCGATAGCGTGGTTGTGGTGGCTCGGCACGAGCGACAACACGCGCCCGCCGGCGGGCAGCTGCAGGGTATAAAGGAACTCCGCTCCGCGAAACGCCTTGTGGAGTACCTTGGCCTGCAGCGGGCTCGCGTCGTCGTGCAGGATGTCGTCCGGCCGCAGCAGGACATCGACCTCCGTGCCCTGCGGCCAGCCGGAAGGTTTTGCCTGGAACACGCCCAGCTCGAGCCGGATGCGGGCCTCCGCCAGCACCGTGCCCGGGAGGAACACGCCCTGTCCGACGAAATCCGCGACGTAGCGGGTCGCCGGCTCGTGGTAGAGGCGGTAGGGCGTGTCCCATTGCTCGATCACGCCATCGCGCATGATGCCGATTTCATCGGCGAGATTGAATGCTTCGTGCTGGTCATGCGTGACCAGGATGGCGGTCGTGTTCTGGTGCTTGAGGATCTCGCGCACCTCGACGCTCAACTGGGTGCGGAATTCCACGTCGAGATTGGAAAACGGCTCATCGAGCAGCAGCAGGTCCGGGCGCGGCGCGAGGGCGCGTGCAAGGGCGATGCGCTGCTGCTGCCCGCCGGACAGCTCGTCCGGATACTTGTCTCCCAGTCCGCCGAGCCTGACGGTTTCCAGCACTTCGTCCACGCGGCGCGCGCGCGCGTCGCGGTCTCCGTCGCGCAATCCGAACGCGATGTTCTCGGCCACCGTGAGGTGCGGAAAGAGCGCGTAATCCTGGAACACCATTCCGACACGGCGTTCCTCGGTGGGAACGAGCGCGCCGCGCCGGCTCACCTGCTGGCCGTTCAGCCAGATCTCGCCGCCCGCAACCGGCTCGAAACCCGCAATGCAGCGCAGCACCGTCGTCTTGCCGCAGCCGCTCGCGCCGAGCAGGCAGCCGATCGTCCCCTTCGTGAGGGACATCGAAAGGCCCCGGATCACGTCGTTTGACCCGTAGGCGTGGCGCAGCCCTCGAACCGCGAGCAGCGGCAGGCTCAGGGGATCAGCGACGAGGCAGTCATTGCCGTGGGTGTCGGCGCCGGATTCACGTAAATTCAAAGACATACGTATAATGATCGCATACCGGCCGATCGCGCCGGGGAAACTGCCGGGAATCGATGCGCATCGGGCGACTCACGACGATTGCGACGCTGATCGGGGCGCTGTGCGCGTTGCCGGTCGCGGCCGTGTTCTTCAACCTGTTTGCGGCGGGCACGCCCGGGATCTGGCAGCACCTTGCGCAAACCGTCCTGGCCGAGTACGCGGCGAATACGCTCTGGCTTCTGGTCGGTGTCGGCGCCGGCGTGATCGCGGTGGGCGTCGGCACCGCCTGGCTCACGTCCATGCACGAGTTTCCCGGACGGCGCATGTTCGAATGGGCGCTCATTCTGCCCCTCGCGATGCCCGCCTACGTCATCGCGTTCGTCTATACAGACCTGCTGCAGTTCGTGGGGCCGGTGCAGAGCTGGCTGCGCGAGCTGACCGGATGGTCGAAGGCGGACTACTGGTTCCCCGACGTGCGCTCGCTCGGAGGCGCGATCGCGGTGTTCATCTTCGTCCTCTATCCCTACGTGTACCTGCTCGCGCGGGGAGCATTCCTCGAGCGCTCGGCGAGCCCGCTCGAGGCGGGTCGGACGCTGGGCCTGGGCAATACCGCGGTGTTCTTCCGCGTGGCGCTGCCGCTCGCGCGCCCGGCCGTCGTCGCCGGCACGGCGCTGGCGCTGATGGAGACGATCGCCGATTTCGGCGCGGTGTCGTACTTCGGGGTGCCCACCTTCACCACCGGCATCTACCAGGCATGGTTCTCGATGGGAGAGCGCGTGGTCGCCGCCCAGCTTTCGGCGACGCTCCTCGGATTCGTCGTGCTGGTGCTGCTGCTCGAGCGCGTGAGCCGCGGCCGCAAGCGTTTCCACGAAACGTCCCAGCGCACGCGCGCCCCTTCGCGGGAGCGCCTCTCGGGCTTGCCGGCCGCCGCCGCGACGATGCTGTGCGCGATCCCGTTCACGCTCGGCTTCCTGCTGCCGGCGGGGCTGCTGCTGCGGATGGCGGTCGGCGAGGGTGACGCCCAGCTCGGCCCGCGCTTCCTGCAGCTGGCGGCGAACAGCGTGACGCTCGCGGCGCTCACTTCCGCGCTGCTGGTGGTGCTCGCGCTGCTGATGGCCTACAACGCCCGCCTGCATCCGGGCGTATTCAGCGTGAACCTCAACCGCGTGGCCGCCCTGGGCTACGCCGTGCCGGGCCTGGTGATCGCGGTCGGCACGCTGATACCGCTCGCGCAACTCGACAACGCGCTCGACGCGTGGATGAGGGCGAGCTTCGGGATTTCGACCGGCTTGCTGCTGACGGGCGGCATCGTGGCCCTCGTTCTGGCCTACGTGGTGCGATTCTTCTCGATCGGGCTGCAGACCGTCGACGCCTCGCTCGAGAAGGTGCGGCCGAGCATGGAGGACGCGGCGCGCAGCCTGGGCTGCGGGCCGGTCGAATCGCTGCTGCGAATACACGTGCCGATCATGGCGCGCGGTCTCTTCACGGCCGCGCTGCTCATCTTCGTGGAAGTCATGAAGGAGCTTCCCGCGACGCTGGTCATGCGGCCGTTCAATTTCGACACGCTGGCGACGCAGGTCTATACCCTGGCGCATGACGAGCGCCTGGCCGAGGCCTCCACTGCGGCCCTTGCGATCGTGGCGGTGGGCGTCATCCCCCTGATCGCGATTTCGCACAATATCGCCCGGGCGCGGCGCGTCACCGGCGCGGAGCTCTTGCCCCGCCAGCCTGCCGCCGAAGCCTCCGCCCGTTGAATTGAAGATGGTGGGCACGGTGAGGCGGTCGGCGACTGCCGGAGTGCCTATCTCAGGCCGACGATGTTGAAGGCCTTCTGGGCGAGCGGCTGGTTCTGGCCGAGCATGCCGACGTTGAGCTTGTCCTCGCGGAATGAGCCAAGCTGTGCCAATGCCGGGTTCTGGAGCCGGACGGTCGGCACCGCCGGCCACTCGTTGTTGCCGTTGGCGAAGTACGACTGGGCGTTCTCGCCCGCCAGGTATTCCAGGAACCGCAACGCGTTGTCGGGATTCGGCGCATGCCGCAGGATGCCGCCGCCGGAGATGTTGATATGGGTCCCGAAGCTCTTCTGGTTGGGAAAGATCACGCCGACCTTGTCGGCGGCGGCGCGGTCGTCCGGTTTTTTCGAGCTGGCGAGCCGCACGTAGTAATAGGTGTTGGTGAGGGCGACCTGGCATTCGCCGGCGGCCACGGCGAGAATCTGGTCGGTGTCCCCGCCTTTGGGATCGCGCGCGAGATTGGCCTTGATGCCGCGCGCCCATTGCTGCGCCTTCTCTTCGCCGAGGCGGTCGATCAGGGCCGACATCAGCGACAGGTTGTAGACATGGCTCAGTGATCGCGTGCACACCTTGCCCTTCATCGAGGGCGCGGCCAGGTCCTCGTAGGTCTGCACGGACGCGGGATCGACCAGCTGCTTGTTGTAGACGATCACGCGGGCGCGTTTCGAGAAGCCGAACCAGTGGCCGGAGGGCTCCCGCAGGTGGGCGGGGATGCGCTTATCGAGCACGGCCGACCGCACGGGCTGCAGCAGGCCCATCTGCTGCGCGCGCCACAGCCTCGCAACATCCACGGTGAGCAGGACATCCGCGGGGCTGTTGCGTCCCTCGTTTTTCAGTCGCTCGAGGAGGGCGTCCTCGGTTCCCTCGATGCGATTGATCTTGATCCCGGTCTGGCGGGTGAAGTCCGCGTAAAGCGCTTCATCGGTCTGATAATGACGGGACGAATAGAGGTTCAGTTGCTTTTCCTGTCCCAGCGCCGCTCCGGCAAACGCCAGTGACAGCACGGCGATCATCGTGGGCAGGTTGGATCGGTTGCATCCGGTTAACTGTTTGATCATAAAAAAGAAGACTAAAGTACTGGGTCGATGGGACTTACGACGGATATGATAACGAGAATGATTCTCAACTAAAATGAGATGGGTGTCAACTTACCTGCAAGGCATGCGCTGTAACTTGCGCTTATTTCGCGACGTCTAATGCCCATGAACCCATTCATGTTCCCCGAATGGCTGCAATCCGCCTTTAGGCGATGGCTCGCCGGCGTGCTGCTGGCACTCATGGCCGGCGCAGGCGCGCACGCGCAGCAAACGGTGCTAGAAGTGGTCTCGCTCCGCTATCGCACGGCGGCGGAAGTCATCCCGATTCTTCAGCCTATGCTGGCGCGCGAGGGGAGCCTGAGCGGCTACCAGGGACAGCTCGTCGTACGCACGACACCCGCGAACCTGGAGGAGATCAAGAGAGTGCTCGCCAGTCTCGACACCGCGCCGCGGCAGCTCGTCATCACGGTGCGGCAGGAAGCCGAGGCCGGCCGCAGCGCCAGCGCGGCCGAGGTCTCGGGGAGCGTCGGCGGCGATCACGGGCGGGTGACCATCCCCGGCGGACGCGACCCGCGCGGCGGTGGCAGCGTCGTGCTGCGCGACCGAGACGACAACGTGCGGCTGAACGTGCGCGAGGGCAGCGGCAGCCAGGCTGACCGCAATACGCAAACGGTGCGGGTCATGGAAGGGCGGGAGGCATTCGTGCGTATCGGCCAGTCGGTGCCCGTGCGTGAACGGCAGGTGCAGCGGTCGGTGGTGGGCGGACGGGTGGTGGAGAAGACCGTCGAAACCACGCAGTTCCGCGATACCACGGACGGCATCTACGTTCTGCCGCGCGTGAGCGGCGACCGCGTCACGCTCGACATCAGCGCGCAGCGCGAATCCCTTTCACGGGCGCACGGCGGGGTGAACGTGCAGGGTCTGGTGACGACCGTTTCCGGACGGCTAGGCGAGTGGATCGAGATCGGCGGCGCGAGCCGGGACGCGAGCGCACAGCAATCGGTGCTGCTCGGACGCACAGCCACCGCGGCGCGCGACAGCCGGCGAGTGCTGATCAAGGTAGAGGAAGCGCGCTGAGCAACCCCTTTTTGGGTGGCGTGCGGACAGGGCGCCCGTTACTATTGCCGGCGTGCTGGATCTGAACGAGGTATTTTCGCAGCGGGGACCGCTTTCCCGGGTCGTCAGGAATTTCCGCGCTCGGCCATTCCAGGTGGAGATGGCGCGCTCCGTAGCGGAAGCGCTCGCTGGGCAAGGCGTGCTGGTCGCGGAAGCCGGGACCGGCACCGGGAAGACCCTCGCCTACCTGGTTCCGGCTCTCCTCGCCGGCGGCAAGGTCATCGTTTCGACCGGCACCAAGACGCTGCAGGACCAGCTTTTCGACCGCGACATTCCGACGGTGCGCAAAGCGCTCGGCGCGCCCGTGACGGTGGCGCTGCTCAAGGGCCGCGCGAACTACGTCTGTCATTACCATCTCGAGCGGACGCTGCAGGATGCGAGACTGCCCGCGCGCGAGGACGCACGTCATCTCGCAGCGATCGATCGCTTCGCGCGCGCCACGGCGACCGGCGACAAGGCCGATTGCACGGCGGTTCCGGAGCACGCCGGCATCTGGCCCTACGTCACCTCCACGCGCGAAAACTGCCTGGGCTCGAAATGCGCGCATTACGACGCGTGCTTCGTGATGAAGGCGCGGCGCGAGGCGCTGGCGGCGGATGTGGTGGTGGTGAACCATCACCTGTTCTTCGCCGACCTGGTGCTGCGCGACGAGGGCGCCGCCGAGCTGCTGCCCGCCTGCAATACCGTGATCTTCGACGAAGCGCACCAGCTCCCGGAGACCGCGAGCCTGTTCTTCGGCGAGAGCGTATCGACGTCGCAGCTCATCGACCTCGCGCGCGACACCCGGCTCGAGGCGGCTGCCGCTGCGAAGGACTACGCGCCGCTTCCCGAGGCGGCCCGGGACCTCGACCAGGCCGCGCGCGACCTGAGGCTCGTCATTGCGGAGGACAGCGGGCGCATGCCGGCGCGCTCACTGGCCGGCAATGTCCGTTTCGAAACGGGACTCGCCACAGCGATCGGCGCGCTCGATACGCTCGCCCGGGAGCTGAAATCCCAGGCCGAGCGTGGCGAAGGCCTTCTGGGATGCTGGCAGCGCGCCCTGTCGCTTGCCGAGTGGCTCGAACGCTGGCGCAGCGGCGTGGACGAGGCGCGCGTGAAATGGGTGGAGATTTTCGGCCACGCGCTGCGGCTCAATTCGACGCCGCTTTCGATCGCGGACATCTTTCGCAGACAGATCGACGACCATCCCCGCGCGTGGATATTCACGTCCGCGACGCTGTCGGTGAACGGCGATTTCGGCTACTACTGCGGCCAGATGGGAATCGCCGCT
>JAHZNX010000131.1 GCA_020028375.1 Betaproteobacteria bacterium
AATGTTCCTAAGCGCGTGGGTCGTGGGTCGAACTCGAAACGGTGCCTGACTGACCGCCCTAACGATCCACGATCCACGAATCACGCTTTTCCTTTTATGAGATCGATCGCCTCGGAAACCGATGCGCGGACCTGCTGCGCGGCCTCGCGCAGGGGCTTCACGCTCACGACGCCCGCCGCGGCCTCGTCGTCGCCCACGATGACCGCGTAGCGCGCGCCGCTCGCGTCCGCCCGCTTCATCTGCGACTTGAAATTGCCGCCCCCGCAGTGGAGCACCACGGCAAGGCCGCCATCGCGTAGCTGCTCGGCCACGCGCGCGCCATAGCGCTCGGCGGCGGCCCCCTGCCGCACCAGGTAGGCATCGGGCCCCGGCGCTGGCCGGCCCGCACCGTCCTTCATCAGGGCGAGCAGCCGCTCGATACCCAGCGCGTACCCGCAGGCGGGCGCAGGCTTGCCGCCGATCTGCTCGACGAGCGCGTCATAGCGGCCTCCTGCGCACACCGCGTTCTGCGCGCCGAGCCGGTCGCAAACCCACTCGTAGACCGCGCCGTTGTAGTAATCGAGCCCGCGCACCAGCCGGCTGTTGATGCGGAAGGCGACGCCGCTCTCGCGCAGCAGTTCCTGCAAGTCCTCGAAACTCCTGAGCGACACCTCGTCCAGGTCGTCGGCGAGCTTCGGCGCGCCGGCGATCAGCTCGGCCATTTCCGGATTCTTGCTGTCGAGGACCCGCAGCGGATTGGCGCGCAGCCGCCGCTTCGAGTCGGCATCGAGCCGGCGCTCGTGGCTCTCGAGGTAGTGGACCAGCCGGCGCCGGTAGCGGGCCCGCGACTGCGCATCGCCCAGCGTGTTCAGGTCAAGCTCGATGCCGTCGATGCCGAGCGCGCGCCACAACCGGGCGCACATGGTGAGATGCTCGGCATCGATGTCGGAGCCGGGAAATCCCAGCGCCTCCACGCCGACCTGGTGGAACTGCCGGAAGCGCCCCTTTTGCGGCCGCTCGTGGCGGAACATCGGGCCCCAGTACCACAGACGCTGCGGGCCCGCGTAAAGCAGGTTGTGCTCGATCACCGCGCGCACGCACGCGGCGGTGCCCTCCGGCCTCAGGGCCAGGCTCTCTCCGTTCAGGGCGTCGACGAAGGTATACATCTCCTTCTCGACGATGTCGGTCACCTCGCCGATGGAGCGGACGAAGAGGTCGGTTTTTTCCAGGATCGGCGTGCGCAGGTTGCGGTAGCCGTAGGCCCGCAGCCAGTCGCGCACGGTGTCCTCGAAGCGCTCCCACAGCTGCGCCTCGTCCGGCAGGACATCGTTCATCCCGCGGATCGCCTGAATCTGCTTCGATTTCATCAACTGATCGACGGCCCGTGACAAGATGACCGGGCCCGTCCCCCTTCGACAAGCTCAGGAAGAACGGGCCGTTCGTGGTGAGCCTGTCGAACCATGAACGGCAAACCCGCGTGTCACTTGGTCGCCAAATTCCCGCCCTCAGGCGTGCGCGGTGTCGGCCGCCGGGCTGTCGTCCCTGGCTGCGGTCCCGGTGTATTTGTCGATGACGTACTGCTCGACGATTCTCTGGAAGTCCGCGGCAATCTGGTCGCCCTTCAACGTCACGGTTTTCGCGCCGTCCACGTAGACCGGCGCCACCGGGTTCTCGCCCGAACCCGGCAGGCTGATGCCGACGTTGGCGTGCTTGCTCTCGCCCGGCCCATTGACCACGCAGCCCATCACCGCGACGTGCATGTTCTCCACGCCCGGATAGCGGCCGCGCCACTGCGGCATCTGCTCTCGCAGCCAGCTCTGGATGCGGTCGGCCAGCTCCTGAAAATAGGTGCTGGTGGTGCGTCCGCATCCCGGGCAGGCGATCACCATCGGGGCGAACGAGCGCAATCCCAGGGTCTGGAGGATCTCCTGCGCCACCACCACTTCACGGGTGCGGTCTCCGCCCGGCTCGGGCGTGAGTGAAATGCGTATGGTGTCGCCAATGCCCTCCTGCAGCAGCACCGCCAGCGCCCCCGTGGAGGCGACGATGCCCTTGGAGCCCATGCCCGCCTCGGTCAGACCCAGGTGCAGCGCGTAGTCGCAGCGGGCCGCGAGGTCCCGGTAGACCGCGATCAGATCCTGCACGCCACTCACCTTGCACGACAGGACGATGGCGTCGCGTGCGAGGCCGAGCGCTTCGGCCTGGCGGGCGCTGTCCAGCGCGGAAGCGACGAGCGCGCTGCGGGTTACGACCGCGGAATCCTCCGGCTGCGCCTGGCGTGCGTTCTCGTCCATCATCCGCGCGAGCAGCTCCGGGTCGAGACTGCCCCAGTTGACGCCGATGCGCACCGGCTTGCCGTAGCGGCACGCAAACTCTATCAGGGTTGCGAACTGTTCGTCGCGCTTCGCGCCCCGCCCGACGTTGCCGGGGTTGATGCGCAGCTTCGCCAGCGCCTCCGCGCATGCGGGGTGCTGCGCAAGCAGGCGATGCCCGTTGAAATGAAAATCGCCAACCAGGGGAACGTTGACGCCCGCCGCGTCGAGCCGCTCGCGTATCAGCGGCACCGCCGCCGCGGCTTCGGCGTTGTTGACCGTCACGCGCACGATTTCGGAGCCGGCGCGCGCCAGTTCCGCCACCTGCCGCACGGTCGCCGCCACGTCCGCCGTGTCGGTATTGGTCATGGACTGGACCACGATCGGCGCATCGCCGCCGATCGCAACGTGCCCTACCCGCACCGGACGGCTCTTCCGGCGCGGCGCCGGACCGTGATCCGCGTAGCACTTCATTCGAGTGTCAGCCGGGCGACGTCGATCTTGGTGTGGCGCGCGAGGTCGATCTCGCGACCGTTATAGGTCATGCGCACGCCCTGCGCGTTGCCCACCACGATATGGAGCGGCGGCAACCCTCTCACGCGCCGCGTGGTGCCGGGCTGATTCAGATTCGAGTGAAGGGTCTGGTCGTTGCGGTCGCGGATCTCCACCCAGGACTCGGCGTCAAAGACGAACGTCAGCTCACGCGCATCCGGATCCGTGACCCCTTCGCGGGGAGGTGGCGCGCTCGGGGCGACCTTCGCGGGTGCAGGTGCGGGTGCGGGTGCCGCAGCCTGCGGGGAGCTGGCCGCGGCGGCGGCCGGCTGACTCGGCTGAACTTCCGGCGGCTTGCTCGCGGGCACCGTGCGCCGCGATTCCTGCGGGGCCGGAAGCGCAGCGACCTCCCTTGGCGGCGTCGCGACGGTATCGGCCTTGTCATCGAAGAAAAACTCGTAGCCCCCGAGCAGCGCGACGACCACGGCCGCGGCCGCGGCGTAGCGCGGCCAGCGCCGGGGCCCGGCCGCCGGAAACGGGATATCCCTCGACGGCGGGGTCTCGTGGCGCGGCGCGGGCGCGGGAAGGAGGCCTGAGACCTCCCGCGCCAGCTCTTCCGGGTCCAGGCTGAGCAGGCGCGCGTAGTTGCGAATGAAGCCGCGCACGAAAGTCGGCGCGGGCAGCTGCTCGTACTGTCCGGATTCCAGCGCCTCGATCTGCCAGACCGAGAGCTTCAGGCGGCGCGCAACGTCCGCAGTCGTCAGGTTCTGCGCCTCGCGCGCCTGTTTCAGCCGCAGGTTCGGGGCCATGCCCGGCCCGGGCGTGGCGGGCGGCCGTATGTCGCCGGTGTCATTCATTCATACTGGCCCGTGAGGAGCGCGCGGGCTTCCCGTGATTCCGGAAACCGGTTGCGCAGCTGCAGCGCGTAGCTCGCCTCGGAATTGCGGTCCCCCAGCCGGCGCTCGACGCGCACGCCAAGCCAGAGAGTTTCCGCGTTCGAGGCGGCAACCTGCGTCAGGCGCCCGAGATAGTTCTTCGCCTCTCCGTAATCGCCCCGGGCATAGGACAGGTCCGCCATCTGGTACAGGGCCTGGGGCTGGTTCGGGCGCACCTTGAGCGCGAGCTGGAAAAATTCCGTGGCGCCCGCCGTGTCGCCCACCCGCCTCGCGCATACGCCGGCGTTGACGTAGGAGCGCTCGGGTGTCGCATAGAGGGGATTGCGCACGGCCAATATGAATTGCCGGATCGCCTCGCGCTCCTGCTTGCGCTGGCACAGGAACTCCCCGTAGTTGTGTCGCGCATCGGAGTCGCCCGGGTTGATGGCGAGCGCGCGCTGAAAGCTCTCCTCGGCTCGGCGATCCTCTTTCAATTGCGCGTAGATCAGGCCCGCGACGTTGTACGCCGGGCCATAGTTGCGGTCGGCGCGCAGCGCCTCCTGCACTTCCTCGAGCGCAACCCCTACATTACCGATTCCGAAGTAGTTCGCGGCGAGCTCGGTGTGGACGCGCGCGCGCATCCGCTCATTGCTTTCGTCGCCGGTGGTGGAGGTTGCGGGCTTCAGGTCCGATCCGTCCCCCGGATACGAGGCGCAACCGGACAACGCCAGGCACGCCGTCACCACTGCCACGCCGGCGATCTTCATCGGGACGGCTCCTGCTGGGGGCTGCGAGTGCGGCGGGTACGGTCCTGCACGCGCCCCGCGAGCTGCCCGCACGCCGCGGCGATGTCGTCGCCGCGGGTCTTGCGGACGGTCGCGACGAGCCCCGCCTGCATCAGCACGTCGCGGAAGCGGGCGATCGCCTCCGGGCCCGAGCGCCGGTAGCCGACGCCGGGGAACGGGTTGAAGGGGATGAGATTGATCTTGCACGGCACCTCGCGCACCAGCGCAGCGAGCTCGCGCGCCTGGTCCGCGCTGTCGTTGACGCCCTCGAGCATCACGTACTCGAAGGTCACGAAATCGCGCGGCGCCTTCGAGAGGTAGCGCAGGCACGCCGCCAGCAGCTCCCGGATCGGGTATTTGCGGTTGATCGGGACCAGCTCGTCGCGCAGCGCGTCGTTCGGCGCATGGAGCGAAACCGCGAGCGCGACCGGACACGCATCGCCCAGGCGGTCGATGCCGGGCACGAGCCCCGCCGTCGACAGCGTGACGCGCCGGCGCGAGAGTCCGTAGGCAGAATCGTCGAGCATGAGCCGCATCGCGGCCACGACGTTCTCGAAATTCGCGAGCGGCTCGCCCATGCCCATCATCACGACGTTGCTGATGGGCCGTTCCTCGGTCACGCCCCGGCCGAGACTTCTGTTTGCGAGCCACAGCTGGCCGATGATCTCCTCCACCGTGAGATTGCGGTTGAAGCCCTGCTTGCCGGTGGAGCAGAACGAGCATTCGAGCGCGCAACCCGCCTGCGAGGAGATGCACAGCGTGCCGCGATTCGTCTCGGGGATAAAAACCGTTTCGATCGCGTTGCCGGTGCCCACGTCGAGCAGCCATTTGCGCGTGCCGTCGGCGGCGGTGGTGTCGTGCAGCACGCGCGGCGCGCCGATCGACGCGCTTTGCGCCAGACGCTCGCGGAGCACCCGCGACATGTCGGTCATCGCGCTGAAATCGTCCACCCCCGCGTGGTGGATCCAGCGCAGCAGCTGGCGCGCGCGGTACGGCTTCTCGCCCAGCCCGGCGCAAAAGCCGCGCAATGCCTCCTGGTCGAGCCCGATCAGATTGACGGTCATGGCGGCGATGCGCTCAGCGTGAATAGATTTCCTGTTTCGGGAAGAAGTAGGCGATTTCCGTGGCAGCGGTCTGCGGCGAATCCGAGCCGTGCACCGCGTTGGCATCTATGCTTTGAGCGAAGTCGCCGCGGATAGTGCCCTTCGCGGCCTTCCGGGGGTCGGTTGCGCCCATCACGTCGCGGTTCCTCTGGATTGCGTCCTCGCCTTCCAGTACCTGGATCATCACCGGGCCGGAAATCATGAAATCCACCAGGTCCTTGAAAAACGGCCGCTCCTTGTGCACTAAATAAAAGCCCTCGGCCTCGGCTCGCGACAGCCAGGTCATGCGCGCGGCGACGATCTTGAGTCCCGCACCCTCGAATCGGGCGTAGATCTTGCCAATCACGTTCTTGGCTACGGCATCGGGCTTGATTATCGACAACGTACGCTCAACCGCCATTCAGCTTCCCTGGGTTTCGTTCTTCGAGTCCAACTTGCGAGAATACCACGATAAGGCCTTGAAATGAAGCGGATTCGCGGGATTTCACCCGCCAAAACAAACGCTTGCCATGCCGTGGCGTATTTGATCGCGGGGGATCAGGCGGGCGTATCACCCGCCAGCGTGACGCGGTGCATGACGCGCCGGAAGCCGTGGTAGTCGTTCACCGGGTTGTGCTGCACGCAGCGGTTATCCCAGAACGCGAGCGAGCCCGGCTCCCAACGAAAACGACAGGTGAATTCCGGCCGGACCTGGTGCTGGAAGAGATAAGCGAGCAGCGGCCGGCTCTCGTCCTCGGTCAAACCCTTAAAGTGGGTCGTGTGCCCGACGTTGACGTAGAGCGCCTTTCTACCCGTCTCGGAATGGGTGCGGACCACGCGATGCTCGGCGATCAACGCCTTGTGCTCCACCCCCGCTGCCCGCAGCCGGTCTTCCCGCGTGCGGGAGGCATCCGCCTTGAGCGAGCTGCTCACGCCCACGAGGCCATCGAGCAGTTTGCGACAGCCTTCCGAGAGCGTCTCGTAGGCGAGGTACTGGTTGGCGAAGAGCGTGTCGCCGCCATAGGGCGGGATCTCGACCGCATAGAGCATGCTCGCCATCGGCGGGCGCTCGAGGTA
>JAHZNX010000011.1 GCA_020028375.1 Betaproteobacteria bacterium
CGCGGCCGAGGGGTGAATGGGATAGATCGCGCCCGGGTAGCCGTGCTCGCGCAGGCGGCGCATGAAAACGTTGGGGAGCGATGCGCCCTTCGTCGAGGCACCGACCACCGCAATGGTCTTCGGCTCGAACAGCGGCCTGAATCGCTCGACTACGCTGACGCCCATCTCACGTGGCCCAGAATCTCGACGCAAAGACGCGAAGGCGCAAAGGAAAACGATTCACGAAGCAAATCATTACTCTCATCCGATCCTCTTTGCGTCTTTGCGCCTTTGCGTCTAGACCTTATCGGTGCTGATAGAAGGCTGCGTTAGGACGAAACGGGCATCGACGGCGACGGCGCCGTGCTCGGAGACGATGAGCGGATTGATGTCCGCCTCCGCAATGTCCTCGCCATGCGTCATCAGGAGGCCGCGCTCTCCCCCCACCTTGAGCAGCACATCCACGATCGCAGCGCGCGAGACGGGCTTGCGCCCGCGGGCGCCGCGGAGCAGCGCCGCGCCCTTCAGCTCGTCGAGCATCTCCTCCGCGTCGAGCCGCGTGATCGGGCAGATGCGGAAGGCAACGTCCGCCAGCACCTCCACGAAAACCCCGCCGAGCCCGACCATCACGAGCGGGCCGAACTGCGGGTCGCGCAGCCCGCCGACTACGACCTCCACTCCCGCCGGCGCCATCTCCTCCAGCAGGAAGCCATCGATGCGGGCGTTCTCGATCGCCGGACGCCTCATCATCGCGCGCACCGCATCCCCGGCTTCGTCCGCGCCGCGCAGGCCGACGATCACGCCCCCGGCATCGCTCTTGTGCGGGAGGTCGGGCGACAGGATCTTCAGCACCAGCGGCGGCTTGAGGTCCCCGCACGCCGCCGCCGCGGCGCCTGCATCCTGGACGACCCGGGATTCCGGCACCGATATACCGAAGCTTGCGAGGAGCCGCTTGCCCGCGAACTCATCGAGCGTAGCGCGCTTTGCCGTGCGCGCCTCCGAAAAGAGCGCTGTCGATGTCGTCATGCTGCTTTCTTCTGTGCCAAAACCTCGGGAATAATGCCCGTGTGCACGCGCCCCGCGCGAAATGGCTCCGAGCGCAGCACCGCCAGCACCGCCGGGATGTTGTGCTTGATCCCCTGTATCTCGAATGCCTCCAGCGCCTCGATCAGCGCCTCCTGGTTGAGATAACTCTCGCGCGCCGGCGCCGGCCCGATGGCGTGGGCCTCGCTTGCCATTTCGAGATACGGCGCGCCGGCGTCGGCCTCCGAATAGACCGCGACCGAGCGGATGCCCAACGCGTTCAGCGCCCGCAGCACCCGCGCCGCCACTGCACCGCGATTGGCAACGACGACTTTGCTAAACATCACAACCCCAAAATGCCATTGGAACCCCTAACGAGATGACTTTCCCTGCCTCACTCCCCTCCTTTTCAAGGAGGGGTGGATGCGAAGCAGACGAGGTGGTTACGTCGGCACGACTTGCTCCCACCACCCCGCCCGCTTGCGCGGGCACCCCGTCCGTCCCGCCGCGCTGCATCGCGGCGGTCGTTCGCCGGCTCGGAGACATGCTCCTCGAATTCCCGGCTCACCCTCGGGCAGGAGGGGAATTCATTTTGTTCAGCGCCTAGATCCTAGTAGCTGGTGGGCCAGCTGCGCATGAGGTGCTGGCCGACGCCCTTCGTCGAGCGCAGCCGGTAGACCTCGAGCATGCGGATCAGGTAGTCGCGCGTCTCCTCCGGTCGGATCACCGCTTGCGCGGCATAGACTTCGGCGAGACCCCACACGTCGGCGCCCTTCTGGATCTGCGCGAACTTCTCCTCGAAACCCGGCTCGCCCGCGCCGACGCCATGCACGATGCTGGTCGCGAACTCCGGGCTCATGAAGCTCACCTCCGCCGTCGGCCACGCCGCCACGTCGTCGGAATGCCGCCCGCCGCCCATGCAGACGTAGGCGCGGCCGTAGCTCTTGCGGATGATGACCGAGAGCCGCGGCACGGTTACGAGCGTCATCGCGTTCATGAAGTTCATGATCTTGCCCGGGGCGCCGGCCTTTTCCGCTTCCGTGCCGATCTGAAAGCCCGGGGTGTCCACCAGCAGCACGAGGGGCACGTTGAAGGAATCGCACAGCACCAGGAAATCCACGATCTTGCGGCAGGCATCGGCGTCGAGCGCGCCGCCGCGGTGCAGCGGATTGTTGGCGACGATGCCGACGCTCCTGCCGCCGAGCCGCGCGAGACCCGTGACCGCGCTCTTGCCGAAACGCGGCTTCAGCTCGAACAGCGTGTCCCGGTCCACGACCGCGCGGATGACGCGCTTCATGTCGTAGACCTGGGTGCGGCTCTCGGGCAGGACCGAGAACACCCGCTCCATGTCCGCGCCCGATCCGGCCGGCACCGGCGCATCCGGCGGCGCCTCCATGTGATGGCCCGGCAGGTACGAGAGGAAGCGCTTGATGGAGTCGAAAACTTCCTCCTCCCTGTCCACCACCTGGTCAACGAGGCCGGTGACTTCGGCGTGCAGCCGCCAGCCCCCGAGATCTTCCGGATCCACCTTCTCGCCCAGCGCCATCGATACCAGGCGGGGGCTCGACACGGCCACGACGGCGCCCTTCTGCATCACCGAGAAATCGGCCTGGCAGGTGAGCCAGGTCGAGGAGCCGAACGAAGGTCCCAACGCGGCGGCGCACATCGGAGTCTCGCGCATGCGGCGGAACTGGGTGATGTCGTTGCCGAGCAGCAGCCCCATGCCGCGCGAGCCCATGGCGTCGGGCAGCCGCGCGCCGGTGGATTCGCCGATCACCACCAGCGGCATCCCGCGCTCGGTCGCGGTGCGCTTCATGTGCGCAATCTTCTTGCTGTTGGTCGCACTGGTGGAGGCGCCCTTCACCGTGAAGTCGTTGACGACGATGCAGACGTCGCGCCCGTTGATCTTCGCGTAGCCCGCGAGCTTGCCGTCGGTCTGCGTCTCGCCGGCCTCCTCGGGGTAGACGCCCGAGGCGCCGAACAGTCCCGATTCGACGAAGGTCCCCTTGTCCACCAGGTAGGCGATGCGCTCGCGCGCGTTCCACACGCCCGCCGCCGTGCGCTTGGCGTACTTTTCCGCGCCGCCGCCGGCGAGCGCCTTCGCGCGCCGCGCTTCGTACTCCGCCAGCAATGCCTCGAATGCCATGTTCAACCCCCGATGCCTAACTCCCCTCCTTCTCAAGGAGGGGTGGATGCGAAGCAGACGGGGTGGTTACGTGGGACGACTCGCTCCCACCACCCCGCCCGCTTGCGCGGGCACCCCTCCTCCGGCAGGAGGGGAATTCATTCTGCTACACGCTCTAGATAATGATGACCTCGGTCGGCACGATCCAGTCGAAGTGCTTGCGCTGGTAGTTCCACGGCGTCTGCGGCTGCACGCGGCCGGCCTCGTCGGTTGCGCGCGCCATGAGCCGGTATTGACCCGGCCTCGCCACCTCCCACAGATACGACCAGCGCCGCCACAGCCAGCGCTCGCGCGGCTCCTCCAGATGCGCATCCGCCCACGTTTTGCCGCCATCCAGGCTCACCTCGACCCGGTCGATCGCGCCCATGCCGCTCCAGGCGCGACCGCGGATCATGTGCGAGCCGCGCGGCAGCGGCGAGTCCTCGTCGAGCGGCTCGGTGATGATGTTGCGCACCCCCATCGCCGTCAGCGGCGGCCGGTTCGGATCCTGCGCCGATTCGCCATAGACGAAGTACTCGGTCTGATAAAACGGCTTCGGCATCGTGCGCATCACCTCGAGCTCTTCGACCCACTTCACCCACCAGTTCCCGGACCAGCCCGGCACGATGAGGCGCACCGGCGAGCCGTGCACGTGCCAGAGGTATTCGCCGTTCTGGGCCCACGCGAGGAGCGTGTCCGGGTCGAGCGCCTTCGCGAGCGGCAACGCCTTCTCGAAGTGAATCACACCGGGGTCGCGGATCTCGAAGTCACGCGTGCCGACGGAGCGGTAAATGACCGCGGCATCCGGACGGCCGGTGTCCAGGCCCTGCGCCCGCACGCAGACCGCGCCCGACCTGACGCCGGCGCGCCCGAGCACCTCCGCCAGCGGCACGCCGGTGAATTCGCCTGCGCTCACCGCGCAGGTCGTCGTCGATTCGGTGCCGATGTCCTCGCTCGAGGGCAGCTCGCCCCGGACGCGCTGCTCGGCGCGTTTCTGCATGTCCTGCTGGTTGATGCGCGAGGGCTTTTTCGCGCCTTTTCTCAGGTAATCGAAGAATCCGGCATCGTTGCCTGCGCACTCGGTAACAGCGCGCACGGTGCGCCCGGGGAGCTGCATGAGGCCCTCGAGATCGAACTCGATCGGACGCCCGACTTCGCCCCGCACCGTGAGCTTCCAGTCCCCCGGGTAGACCGGCTCCGGAACGTCCAGATGATTGACGATGAAGTAGGCCTCGGTCGGCGTGATCAGTCCGGGCAGCTCGGTTACCGGCGCGCGCCCGTTGATCACCCGCCCCTCGGCATCCTTGCCCGGAATAATCGCCGGACGCTTGCGGTCCGGCCAGCCCAGCACCCGGTCGCCCTCGACCTCACGCTTCGGCATCTGGCGGTCCGTCACTTCATCACGACATCACCAGGCTGAGACCTTCAGCCGTCCAGAATGGCGACGACCTGGCCTTCCGCCACCGGGTCTTTGACCTTCACCAGGATCTCTTTCACGGTGCCGGGATCCTCGGTGATCACCGGGATCTCCATCTTCATGGACTCGACCACGATCAAGGTATCGCCGGATTCGACCTTGTCACCCGGTTTCGATCGGAGCTGCCACACGGTACCGGTGATTTCGGACTTGATCTCGATGCGGGCCATGACTGCCGGTGCCGCCGGATTGCCGACGCCTGCGGGGAAAATTCCGCGGCGAGTATAGCACGCCGGGCCGTGCCGTCCGGCTCGTTGGCAGAACGTATAAAATAACAAATCGATATGTCCAATCCTCCCGTGCTCAAGGACGCCGCGCTCGAGCTCAGCGGGCGCGTTGCCGTGCTCACGCTCAACCGTGACGACGTGCGCAACGCGCTTACCGGCACCGCGCTCGTGGACGACATCTGCGCGGCGCTCGAATGGGCGAACGCGAGCCCGGAGATCTCGGTCCTGATCCTGACCGGCGCCGGGGCCGCATTTTCCGCCGGCGGCAACATCAAGACCATGCGCGAGCGCGCGATCACCTCTTCCGCCGCCGAGATGGAGCACTACTACCGCTTTGGCATCCAGCGCATCCCGCGGGCGATGCACGCCGCCGAGATCGCCCTCATCGCCGCTGTCAACGGCCCAGCGATCGGCGCCGGGTGCGATCTCGCCAACATGTGCGACATCCGCATCGGCTCAACGCGCGCGCAGTTCGGCGAGACCTTCATCAACCTCGGCATCATGGCGGGCGACGGGGGAGCGTGGTTCCTGCAGCGCGCGGTCGGCGCCCACCGCGCAGCCGAGCTGACGCTGACCGGCCGCGTCGTCAACGCCGAAGAGGCGCGGGATGTCGGCATCCTGCTGGAAGTGACCGAACCCGACCGGCTTTTGCCCCGGGCGCGCGAGATCGCCGCGCAGATTGCCGCCAAGCCGCCGCTCGCCGTGCGCTACGCCAAGCGAACGCTGCGGCTGGCGCAGCATCAGGGCCTCGGGGAGCACCTGGAGTCCTGCGCTTCCTTCCAGGGAACATTGCAGAAGACCGAGGACCACCTGGAAGCCCTCGCGGCTTTCTTCGAGAAACGCAGCGGCCAATTCAAGGGGAAATGATGTCGAGACTCATTGCGCGCCTGGTGCTGGCGCTCCTGTTCGTGGGCGCATTCACCCCGTCATTGCGCGCGCAGGAGCGCAAGCTCGAGCCGGCAGACGAGGCGATAGGGGACCTGTCATGGGCGCACTTCAAGAACCGGTTGCTCGACGCCGTGATGAAGCGCGACCGCAAGTTCATGCTGAGCATACTCGACCGCAACGTGCGCGTCGGCATCGACGGCGCGCGCGGGATCCCCGAGTTCAGCAAGCAATGGTATCTCGACGCCGAGGACAGCCGGCTGTGGCGGGAGCTCCCATCGGCACTGTTCGTGGGAGCGGCCTGGCTCGCGCGCGGGAAGGGGCCGCGCGAACTGTGCGCGCCATACGTGCTTGCCCGCTGGCCGCGGAACATGGACCCGCACGCCTACGGCGCGGTCATCAGCCGCGATGCGCTGGTCAAGGCGGCGCCGTCCTCAGAATCTGCGACGCTGACCACGCTCTCGTACGATATCGTCCCGGTCACTGACTGGGAGGTGGACGACCGGGCCCCCGACTTCCCGCAGAAATGGGTCAGGATCAAGCTCAAGACGGGCGAGGGGTTCGTGCCCGAGGAGCAGATTCGCAGCCCCATTGAGTACCACGCCTGCTTCTTGAAGACCGAGAACGGCTGGCGCATGACGGCATTCGCGCCGGCCGGGGGATGAGGACCACCCCCACCCCAACCCTCGTCGGCGTTCTCAGTAGCCTGCACCTAGCCTTATTTGCGGTGGCGACAACAATGGCAGCTACGGCAGCTCAAGCACTGGACATTCAGGGCCATCGCGGGGCGCGGGGGCTCGCGCCCGAGAACACGCTGCCGGCGTTCGCGCGGGCGCTTTCGCTCGGAGTGACGACCCTGGAACTCGATTGCGCAGTGACCAAGGACGGCGTGGTCGTCGTAAGCCACGACTCCGCGCTGAATCCCGACATCACGCGCGGGCCGGACGGCAAATGGCTGCAGCAGGCCGGTCCCGCCATCTGGAGCCTGACCTACCAGGAAACCCAGCGCTACGACGTCGGCCGGCTCAATCCGGTGAACGCCTACGCGAATCGCTGGCCGGAGCAACGGCCAGTCGACGGCACGCGCATCCCGCGGTTGCAAGATGTTTTCGCGCTGGTGCGTAAGGCGGGCAACGAGGCGGTGCGTTTCAATATTGAAACCAAAATATCTCCTCTCGCTCCCCACGAGACCGCCGCCCCTGAGGACTTCGCCCGCCAACTGATATCAGCCGTTCGGTCGGCCGGCATGGCGCACCGAACGGCTATCCAGTCCTTCGACTGGCGCACGCTCCAGGTCGTGCAAAAAGAAGCGCCGGAAATCCCGACCGTCTATCTCACCGTGGAAAAGGGCTTCATGGACAGCATCCAGGCGGACAAGGCGTCTTCGCCCTGGACCGCGGGTTTTCATGTCAGCCGCTACGGCGGCTCGATCCCGCGCATGGTAAAGGCCGCGGGCGGCGCGGTGTGGTCGCCGTATCACGCCGAGACGACGCGCGAGCAGGTGAAGGAAGCGCAGTCGCTCGGGCTGAAAGTCGTCGTGTGGACCGTGAACGACCCCGCCGACATGCGGCGCATGATTGAGTGGGGGGTGGACGGCATCATCAGCGATCGCCCCGATCTCCTGCGCAGGACCGCCGGCGAGATGAACGTTCCGCTCCCGCCCCCGACCCCTGTCGAGCTGAAAAGCCCCTAACAAGAATAATTCCCCTCGCCCCCACTCATGGGGGAGAGGGTTGGGGTGAGGGGGTGGCAGCTGCGCGTGCTAGGATTTGGCGGCAAACTCGAATCACGGGAGGAACACCCATGATCAAGCTGGAATTTCACGATCCGTCTGGCGCGCTTGAGGTGACGCAGCCGCATGCGCCGCGGCTCGCGTCGCTCGAGGGCAAGCGCATCGGCTTCGTCAGCAACGAGCAGTGGCAGGCCTACCGCATGCTGCCGATGCTGAAGGAAATGCTCGAACAGGACTTCGCGGGCGTCACCGTGCTGCCGATAGACGCCTACCCCCAGGGCAACGCCCTGATTGGCACCGAGGAGACCGCGGCGCTGGTGAAGAAGAGCCGCGTCGACGCCGTCATCGTCGGCAACGCGGCTTGAGGGGCCTGCGCCACAGCATGCGGCCGTGCAGCCGCTAGGATCGAAGCGCTGGGCATCCCGACCGTCACGCTGACGCGGACGGATTTCGTCGGGGTCATGAAGAACGCCGTGTCCGGGGTCGGGCTCGCGCCGGACGCCGCGATGGTCACGTTCCCGATCCACATGTTCCTGCCGGGCGCCGATCTCACCTCCCTCCAGGAACGCAAGCGCGAGTTCTACGACGGGCTCACGCGCTGGAAGTCGGAATTCGTGCAGGCGCCGCGCTCGGCCAGGATGATCGCCGTCGAGGCCCCGACCTACGAGGACGCGCTCGTCAAGGCGAACAACCTGCTTCTTACGAATCTGTGGGGTGACGGCCTGCCGCTCTGGCCGGCGACGCGGGAGCGCGTCGACTGGATACTCCAGGGCTCCACGCTGCCGCGCACGCACGTGCTTGGCAAGTTCCCGCCGCGCGGGGGGATCACCACGATCGAGACTTGCGCGATCGCGCTCGCAATGGCGGGCGGGCGGCCCGAGTACCTGCCGGTGCTCGTTGCGGCGGTGGACGCGTGCCTCGAAGCCGAGGGTTTTGACCAGTTGCAGGCCACTTCCGGCGGGCCGTTCCCGGCGGTCATCGTCAACGGGCCGATCGCGAAGCAGATCCGGCTCAATTCGGGATTCGGCCTTCTCGGGCCCGACCCGCAGCGGCCCGCCGGGGCGAGCATCGGGCGCGCGCTGCGCCTCCTGCAGCAAAACGTGGGCGGCGCGCTGCCGGGCGTCGGCACGATGGCGATCTTCGGCGCGATGCGCTACACCAACGCCGTCTTCGCCGAGGACGAAGAAGGGATGCCGCCGGGCTGGCAGCCGCACGCGACCCACCGTCACGGCTTCGCGCCCGGCACGAACTCGGTTTCGGTCGTCTTCGCGAGCGGGGTCACCAACGTGCGGCGCCGCGGCGCGAAGAAGGAGACCCCGGAGGAAGATGCCCTGAACGGCATGTGGCGCATGGCGGATTTCATGCGCACCCCCAACCTCGCGGCGCTCTCGGGCTGGGAGAAGGGCACCCCCGGCATCATGATGCTCGCGCCGATCGTCGCGCGGCGGATGGCGGAGCTCGGCTGGACTCAGAAGTCCATCCGCGAGTTTCTGTGGGAGAACTCGAAGATCCCGATGGCGCAGATGCGGCGGGCCGGCGCCCCGGCGTGGATCGAGATCGACGCCAACTCGGCGACGCGCGCGAGCATCAACCTCGACCCCTGGCCGATCTGCAAGAAGCCGGAGAACATCGTGCTCGTCGTCGCCGGCGGCGGCCACCCGACCCACAGCTACTGGCTGCAGGCGCACTCCCCGACGGTGGAAGGGCGCGTCATCCGCGTGCCGGAGACCTTCGACCGGCTGCTCGCCAACGCCGACAATGACCTGGGGCGCGGCGAGGACGCCCGCCGCGTCTGAAAAAAGCGGTGGCGTCCTAAATGTCTTCGTGAAGGCAGAGGTAGTTGCCCTCGGTATCCTTGAACCACGCGGCCTTCTCGGAGCCCAGCACGCAGACGTGGTTCACGGTCTTCAAGCCGGGAAAATCGTAGTCCTCGAACACGACGCCCTTTTGCTCGAGCTCCTTGATCTCCCGGGCGATGTCCTTCACCAGGAAGCTCACCACCGTATGCTCGGCCTTGGTCCCCTCGGGCTTGGGAAAGAGGGCGATGGTTCCGCCGTTTCCTCCCACGAACAGGAATTTCCCGTCCTGCCTCGCTCCGATCGGCTTCAGCCCGAGCCTCTTCTCGTAGAACTCCCGCGCGCGGTTCAGATCCTTCACGGGCAGCATCGTCGTTACCGGTGCTTTGGTCAGCATGTCTTCATCTCCTATTCGATTCTCGTTTATCGTTTCTCGTCACTCAGTAGCTGGTAGGCCAGTTCGCCAGCCGGTGCTCGCCGACGCCGTTCTTGAGGCGCTTTCGGTGCACCTGCAGCATGCGGATCAGGAAATCGCGCGTGTCGCGCGGATCGATCACGTGCTGCGCCTCGTAGAGCCGCGCGAGCTCCCACGGCGTGGTGTCGCGCTCGACCTCGGCGACGAGCTGCTTGAAGCGTTCCGGGTCGTCTTGCTCCTTCACGCCAAACAGGACGTTCACTGAAGCGCGCGTGTCCATGAAGCCCAAGTCGGCGGACGGCCAGCACGCGAGCTCGTCCGTGTTCCGGCCTCCGCCCATGTTGATGAAGGCCTGGCCGTAGCTCTTCCTCAGGATGACGGTGATGCGCGGCACCGTCACCAGCGACAGCGCATTCATCCAGTTGATGACCTTGCCCGGCATGCCGCGGATCTCGCCCTCCACGCCGATGAGAAAACCCGGCACGTCCACCAGGAACACGATCGGGATGTTGAACGAGTCGCACAGCACCATGAAGCTGGTGGCCTTCTGGCAGGCGTCGGCGTCGAGCGCGCCGCCCTTGTAGAGGGGGTTGTTGGCGATGAAGCCGGCAGTTCTCCCGTCGAGTCGCGCGAGCACCGTGGCGACCGATCTGCCGAAGCGTTCCTTCAGCTCGAAGCTCGAGTCCCGGTCCGCCAGCGCCGCGATCACCTTGCGCACGTCGTAGACCTTGTTGCGCTCCTCCGGGACGATCTCGAGCATCCTGCGGCACGCCTCTCCCGAGCCAGCCGGAACCAGGCGCTCGGGCGGAGGCTCCATGCTGTGCGCCGGCATGTAGGAAAGAAACGCCTTTATCGCGTCGAGCGCCTGCTCGTCGGTGTCCACCGCCATGTCGGCGAGGCCCGAGACGCCGGTCAGCAGCTTCCAGCCGCCCAGCTCCTCGGGGTCGATCGGTTTTCCGATCGCAATCGAAGTTACGCTGGGGCTGGCGATCGCCATCACCGAGCCCTTGCGCATCACCACGAAATCCGACATCGCGGCGTACCACGTCGAGGACCCGTAGCACTGGCCGAGGAGGGCGGACACCCACGGCGACTCGCGCAGGCGCTGATACTCGGCCGGGTCCTGCGCGAGGATTGCCCGGCCCGAGGCGCCCATGCGGTCCGGCATGCGCGCGCCGGAAGATTCGCCGAGAAAGACGAGCGGCATTCCGTGACGGCAGGCGGCCTGCTTCACGTGGCGGATCTTCTTCATGTTGACGACACTGCTCGATGCGCCGAGCACGGTGAAATCGTTGGACACGATCGCCACCTCCCGCCCGTCGATGCGCGCAAACCCCGCGACCTTGCCGTCGGCGGGGGTCTTGTGCCGGACCTCGGGGCGAATGCTGCGGGCGTGGCGCCCCGATTCCGCGAAGCTGCCCGGATCTACCAGGCGGTCGATGCGCTCGCGGGCGTTCAGCACGCCCTGCTTCTTGCGCTCGGCGAGCTTCTCCGCCCCGCCCATCGCCAGCGCTTCGGCGTTTTTTTCCTCCAACTGCTTAATTACGTCTCTCGCCGACACGTTCTTCACCCGTCACTCGTCACTCGTCACTCGTCACTCGTCACTCGTCACTCGTCACTCGTCACTCGAATCAGTCGACGTGTATCCCGGCCTCTTTCACGACTTTCGCCCACTTGGCGATCTCGGATTTCACGTAAGCGGCGAACTCGTCGGGCGTCGTGGGCGTGAATTTCGCGCCTTCGGCGACCAGCCGCTTCTGGATTTCGGGCGTCTTCATGATGCGAACCGTTTCGCCGTTGAGCTTCACGACGATATCCCGCGGCGTCCCGGCCGGTGCGAACAGGCCGATCCAGTTGGTGACCGAATATCCCGGCAACGCGGCTTCGGCGATGGTCGGCAGCTCCGGCGCGGCCGGCGAGCGCGCCGAACTCGTCACCGCCAACGCCTTGAGCCGCCCGGCCTGCACCTGCGGGAGCACGGTCGGCATGGTGGCGAACAGCAGCGACGTCTGGCCGCCGATGAGATCGGTGATGGCGGGAACGTTGCCCTTGTAGGGAACGTGCACCATGTCGACTTTCGCCATGGACTTGAACAACTCGCCCGCGAGGTGGCTTGCGGTGCCGTGGCCCGCCGAGGCGTACGCAACCTGCCCCGGCCGCGCCCGCGCCAGTGCGATCAACTCTTTCACGCTCTTCGCGGGAACGGATGGATGCAGCACCAGCAGGCCCTCGGCCTCCATGACCAGCGCCACCGGCGCAAAATCGCGGAGCGGGTCGTAGGGCAGCTTGCTGAAGAGGCTCACGTTGACCGAGTGCGTGCCGATGCTCCCCATGACTAGCGTGTACCCATCGGCCGGCGACTTCGCGACGATCTCGGCGCCGATATTGCCGCCGGCGCCAGGCCGGTTGTCGACCACGACTGGCTGCCCCCAGGCGTCGTTGAACTTCTGGCCGATGTGGCGGGAAAAAAGGTCGGCGATTCCGCCAGCGGGAAACGGCACGACGATGCGGATCGGCCTGGCCGGATAGGATTGCGCCATGACCAGGTGGCTCAAACCTATCAACAAAAACCCAAAAATGGCGGTCGTGCATCGCTTCATGGTTTTCCCGTCGCTTCGTCACTCGTCACTCGTCACCCATCACTCGCCCTTGATGCCGGCCGCCTTGATCACCTTGTCCCACTTCGCGATCTCGTTCTTCATGAACGCCGTGTACTGCTCCGGGGTGTTACCGACGGGGTCCGCGCCGAGCCCCTGCAGCCGATCGCGGACCTCGGGGGAGTTCAGCGCGCGCACGGTGTCGCCGTGGAGCCGGTCGATGATGGCGCGCGGCGTCCTGGCCGGGGCCGACATGCCGTAGAACGTGGTCACTTCGTAACCCGGCACCCCGCTCTCGGCCACCGTGGGGATGTCGGGGGCGGCCGGCGTACGCTTCGGCCCGGTGGTCGCAAGTGCGCGCAGCTTCCCGTCACGCGCCTGACGGATGACGGTGGGGACGTTGCCGAAATAGAGCGAAACCTCGCCGGCCACCAGCGCGATGACCCCCGGCCCGCCGCCCTTGTAGGGGATGTGCACCCAATTGACGCCGGTCATGTACTTGAACAGCTCCCCGGAGAGGTGGGGCGTGGCGCCGATGCCGGACGAGCCGTAATTGATCTCGCCGGGACGCTGCTTCGACAACGCTATCAGCGCCTTCACCGAGTGCACAGGCAGCGACGGGTGCACCACCAGCAGGTTCTGGGATTCCGCCAGCAGCGTGACGAACGCGAAATCGTTGATCGAATCGAAGTTGAGCTTCAGCAGCGCCGGGTTGGTGGCGTGGCCGGGGGCGTTCATCATGATGGTGTAGCCGTCCGGGGCCATGCGCACGAACATCTCCGAGGCGATCGCGGTGTTGGCGCCGCCGCGGTTCTCCACCACGACCTGCTGGCCCAGATACTCGGACAGCTTGGGCACGAGGATGCGCGCCGTGATGTCGTTGGTGCCGCCGGGCGGGAAGCCGACGATGAAGCGGACCGGCTTCACGGGGTAGGGGGCTTGCGCCAGCGCGCAATTCCCCGCGCCGAGCAGCAGCGAGAGCGCCAGCAGGCGCGTCATGGACGATGCTTGCATGCAGACTCCTCCTCCAGTTATGTCCCGCGGCGCATCCCGCGCGCCGCTGGCGCGATCATCACGACAAGTATAAGCACGGTAGCGATCATGAACACCAGGCTGAGCGGGCGGGTGAAGAACACGGTCGGGTCGCCGCGCGCAATCAGCAGCGCCCGGCGCAGATTCTCTTCCAGCAGCGGCCCCAGCACGTAGCCGAGGAGCAGGGGCGCCGGCTCGCACTCGAGCTTGACGAGGACGTAGCCGAGCACGCCGATGACGGCGCACAGGTAGACGTCGAAGGGGTTGTTGCTGACGCTGTAGTTGCCGATGCAGCAGAAGAGGATGATGGACGGAAACAACCACCGGTAGGGCACGGTCAGGAGCTTCACCCAGATCCCCACCAGCGGCAGGTTGAGGACGACGAGAAGGCAATTGCCGATCCACATGCTGGCGATGAGCCCCCAGAAGAGATCGGGCTTCTCCAGCATCACCTGCGGACCGGTCGCGATGCCCTGCAGCGTCAGCGCCGCGAGCATGACCGCCATGGTCGCCGAGGCGGGGATGCCGAGGGTCAACATTGGAATGAATGCGGTCTGTGCGGCGGCGTTGTTGGCCGCTTCCGGGGCCGCTACCCCTTCGATCGCACCCCTGCCGAAGCGCGACGGGTCCCGCGCAAGCTTTTTCTCCAGCATGTAGGTCGCGAACGAGGAGAGGGCGGGGCCCGTACCGGGCAGCACGCCGAAGCACGCGCCCACGGCCGTGCCGCGCACCGTGGGCCAGGCCGCGTCCCGGATGTCCCGCGCGGTCGGCATTAGGCCGGTCACCGGGCCCGTGTACACCTCGCGCGGCTCGCGGCTTTCGAGGTTTGCCACGATTTCCGCCACCGCGAAGAGACCCACCGCGACCACGGTGAATCCGATTCCATCGACGAGCTCCGGGATGCCGAAGGAGTAGCGCGCCATGCCCGAATTGACGTCGACGCCGACGACGCCGACGAGGAGCCCCAGGACGACCATCGCGAGCCCCTTCACGGCATCGCCCTGCGTCATCACGGCGGACGCGACCAGCGCCATCAGCATGAGCGAGGTGTACTCGGCGGCACCGAACTTGAGCGCCCATTCCCCGAGCGTGGGGCCCGCCAGGGCGATCAGCAGGGTGCCGACACAGCCTGCGAAGAATGACGCCAGCGCCGCCGTGGCCAGCGCCGGGCCGGCGCGCCCCCGCCGCGCCATCTGGTAGCCGTCGATGCAGGTCACCGCCGAGGCGGTCTCGCCGGGAAGGTTGACGAGGATCGAGGTGGTGGAGCCACCGTACTGCGCCCCGTAGAAGATGCCGGCGAGCATGATGATCGCGGGCACCGCCGGCAGGTGGAACGTGATCGGAAACAGCATGGCGATCGTGACCAGCGGCCCCACGCCCGGGAGCACTCCGATCAGCGTGCCAAGCGCGACCCCGGCGAAGCAGTACGCGAGGTTCTGCAGCGAGAACGCGACGCCGAAGCCGAGGGCGAGGTTGGAGAGAAGGTCCATCAGTAGTAGCCGCCGAGCAGCGGATAAGGCAATTTGAGTCCCCAGCTGAAGACCGCAACGGAGAACGCGGTCATCACGACCGCAAGGAGGACCACTTCCTTCCAGCGGAACTCGCGGCCGGCGGCGGCGGCGACGAAGAGCGTCGCAATGGTCGCCGGGATCAGGCCCGCCCGGTCCAGCAGGAATCCGAACAGCACGATCGAAACCGTGATCAGAGCGAGCGGCTTCCAGCCCCATTCACCCTTCACCCTGTCTCCAGAGCGCACGCCGCGCGCGAGCACGTAGACGCCGAACAACAGCAGGATGACGCCGAGAGCCGTGGGAAAATAGCCCGGCCCCATGCGCATGGTGGTGCCGAACGGATAGTCGCGGGCAAGGATGGCCGCGAGCCCGCCGAGAACGATGAACAGCAGTCCGGCGAGAACGTCCCGGTTATTCCATAGATCGGGTTTCACGCGGGATCATCCTCCTGGAGCAGCTCCTACGAGTCCGGGCCGAAGCCGGCATCGTAGTGCGGTCCCTTCATGGTGCCGTCGACCGCTTTGCCGATGATACCCTGCGAGAGATCCTTGATGGCGATGAAGATGACGTCCTCGTCATCGGGGGAGGCCACCAGCGTATGCGGCGCGTTGGCGGGGATGTAGATGAGCGTGCCGGCGGGCGCGACCACCTTCTTGCCGTTGACCGAACCGATGAGCGTCCCCCGCACCACGTAGTTGAACTGCTCGTTCTTGTGCGTGTGCATGCGCGAGCCGGTGCCGCGCGCCTTGTGGATGTAGCCCACCAGCATGCGCTCGCCCTCGACCACGCCGCCGTGCGCGCTGGAGTAGCCGGTGCCGGCCGCTACGTCCTTTACTGCCGCCAGCGTGAACTGATACTTCCCGTTGCCGCCTTTCACCGCACCGGCGGTCTTGGTCTTCGCCTTCTTCATCGCCCGCTTCTTTGCTCTCATCGCCCGACCTTTCCCTTCCCCCTTCCCCCTTCCCCCTTCACTTAGAGGTAATCAATGATCTTCCAATCGCCCGGCTTCACATTGACCACGTTCTTGCTCTTGCCCGGGCGGCGGTCGGCGTAGATCCGGCCCTCCCTCATCACGATCTTGATGTTCTTCTTCTCCTGCAGGCAGCGGATGTTTTTCAGGGGATCGCCGTCCACCGCGATGACGTCGGCGAGCTTGCCGGCCTCGATCGTGCCGAGGTCCTTCTCCTGCTTCAATGCCTGCGCCGCGTTGCGGGTCGCGGTGAGCAGCGCGTCCATCGGCTTCATGCCGAGCTTGACGTAGATTTCGAGCTCGGAGGCGTTGCTGCCCATATCCGGCTCGAAGCCCATATCGGTGCCCATCGCGATCTTCACCCCGGCCTTGTACATCTTCTGGAAGGTCTCGAAGCAGAACGGCTGCAGGTACTTCATCTTGCGCAGCACGAAGTCCGCCGTGCCGTGCTCGCGGCGCAGCTGGATCGCGTGGTCGGTGCGGTGCGCGAGCGTCGGCGTGACCGGGGTGCCGGACTTCCGGATGAGCTCGATGGTCTCGTCGTCGTGGAACACCATGTGCTCGATGGTGTCGGCGCCCGCCTTCAACGCCATGCGCTGCGCGCTGGTGGTGAAGCAATGCACCGCCGCGTGCTTGTGAAGGGCGTGCGCCTCGTCCACCACGGCGTCGAGCTCCTCCTGCGTCATGTTGCGGATGTCCGGCTCCTCCTTGTCGGTGCCGCCGCCCCCCGAAGCGCAGGTCTTGATGACGTCGCATCCCGCCAGCATGTTCTTTCGCGCGAGCTTGCGCAGTTCCCACGGCCCGTCAGCGGTGTTGAAGCCCCACCGGTACATCGCGCGCGGCTGGATCAGCTCGAGATGCGAGCCGGTCATGGTGGTGAAGCCTGCGATCAGCATGCGCGGCCCCTCGACGATGCCAGCGTTGATGGCGTCGCGCACCGCGCACATCTCGTTCACCAGCAGTCCATACGGCCCGTTCATCCCGAGATCGCGCAGCGTGGTGAAGCCCATGTCGAAGCAGTTCTGGGCGTGGAACAGGGCATACATCTGCTGCAGGTGCGGCATCGTTTCGAATTGCGCGACCCGGTGGTTGTGAAAGGTCATGCAGTTGTACATCGCGGTGTGGATGTGGAGATCCATCATTCCCGGCATCACCGTGTAGCGCGAGCAATCG
>JAHZNX010000012.1 GCA_020028375.1 Betaproteobacteria bacterium
GGGACCGCTGCCCGACAGGGTCAGCATGGGCGGCGAGACGTAGAAGCCGATGGCGAGCCCACTCGCGGTCGGGGAATAGTCAAAGGCCTGGATGAACCCGAGGGTGAGGGATGCCGGGGCGGCGGGGGTTATCACCCCTGTCGCGCCAGTAACGCTGGTTACCGGGTCGAGGTAGTCGTCGGTAATCGATCTAATGGCCGTCAAAGTCCGCGGCAGGACAACCGGGGGGCCCGGCTGCGTCCTGCCCCGCGGATCCTGCTGAGCGCCACCGGCGGCGGCCCGCTCGATCCCGGTGCCGGCGGGGGGCTTGGCGGCGCCGAGCACCGGCACACCGACGAACGGAGGGGGCTCGAGCAGCCGCCGGGGCTCCGTTGAAAAGTCCGCGGCGAAGAAGCTGTCGCCGATGCCGAATTCGCGCTCCGACGTCTGATTGGAGTATGTCACCCGGTTGGTGCCGTAGGAGATGCCGATGACGCGCGTGTACTGGCCGTCCCTGGCGAGCGTGCCATCGGGATTGCGGCAATCCTGCCGGCAGAGCGTCGTGGCGTAATCGGTGCCGCGGATTCCGATCGTGCCGACAATTGAGCCCATTTGATAGTTCTTGTGATTGGTGCGGCCGACGAGGCCGGTCACCTTGCGCAAGCCGCCCTTCAGCAGGCTGAAGAACCCCCGCTCGCTCCCGTCCTCCTTGCCGGAGAAGCGGAACTCGTCGATGCGAATTTCGCTGTTCTCGCGCATCGCGATCATGCTCTCGTCGATGAAGCGCACCTGGAGATTGCTGGTGGAGCCTGTGCGCAGGACGTCCCCGTTGCGGACGGCGGAGCCGTACGCCAGCCTGACGATCTGTTGGTCGCGCACCGCGATCGCCTCGCCCGTGGCGAGCAGCACGCGGCCGATATCGGCAGCCACTGCCGGCCCGGCGGCGACGAAGAGCAGGGTCGTAATCAGACGGAAAAGTCTGTGCACCATGGGTGGCTCCTCACTTGAATTCGTAGCGGAACTTGAGCGCACCAACGTCGCGCCGGTACTCGAACAGCGCGATGTTGCTGTCGTTCTTTGACACCAGCCCCTCCAGGCGCGCGCTGAAGTTGCGCGTGAAGGCGTAGCTCGCGATGAAGTCCGCGGCGTAGTAGTTGTCGCGCCGGGTCGTCGCCAACAAGGGGATCTCGGCGTCATAGGCGCTGTACTGATAGGTGGCGCCCAGGCTCAGAGCCCACTTGGGTGCGGGCGTCACGCTGACGGCGGCGCGCGCGCTCCAGATGTCGCGCGAGAGCTCGTCGAAGTCCTTGCGGTTGTCCTCCTTCGCGTAGCTGGCGCTCAGGCTGAGCAAGGGCGCGCCGGGTGCGACGAAGGCGCGGCGGTAGCCGGCGCCGACGCCATAGAGATGCGAGTCGCGCACATCGTTCACGCCTTTGTAATCGAGATCGGCGTACTGCACGAAGCCGGTCAGCGCCTGCAGTTCGTCAAGCTGGCGCGTCCACTCGCCGGTCGCGGCGGTCACGTTGCGAAAGCGGTCATTGTCCACGTCAAGAGTATTGTACGAAGCGCTGGCGCGGAACAGGTCGTTTTCCCTTAAATAGGACACTCCACCCAGGACGCCGTAGTTGTTTTGGTCGAAATCGTCGTGGTTGTTGTACACCCTGGAATCGGCGCCGAGCGAGCCGAACAGGGCCAAACCCGGGGCGACCGGATGCACCAGGTTGACTCCGACCGTCGCCTGGCCGAAGCTCGACCCGGTCTCGACGCCGCCGGGGGCCACCGTGATCAGCCCGAGGTTGGGCACGATGATGTTGGCGCTCCCGACGCCGCCGTTAATGTTGCTGTCGTAACCCGCGCCGATCTCGATGAACGCGCCGGCGGTCGTGCGGTAGGCCGACTCGCGCGCTCGGATGGCATCGAGATAGCGATCGATATTGGCGACCACCGGCGCGGGAGGCTTGGCTTTGAGGATCTGGTTGAACTCCTCCCGCGCGCGTAGATCCTCGCCCAGGATGAAATAGCCTCGCGCGAGCTCGAGCCGCGCCTGGAGGTTGCCGGGAAAATTTGCAAGGTAGCGCTCGAGCGCGAGCACGCCTTCCCCGGCGCGCCCGCTGTCGATCGCCGCGACCCCGAAATAGAAATCGAACGCGGGATTGCCGAGCTCCTCCGGATGCTTCCTGCCCAGCTCATACGCTGCCTTGGAATCGCCTTTTTCGAGCAGAGCCTTGATATCATCGGCGGGCGCAGCGAGCAGCGTGCCGGCGAATACCAGCCCGCAAAATGCAAGAGTTATCTCCCTGTACGCGCACATACTGTTTGGGGGGCGGAAGATAATGCACTCAGGGCGTAACTCGCGCAATTTGCTGCGTTAGTTCCACCCACGGCAGCGCCGTTTGCGCTGCGTATCGTATATGACAAGATACCAGATAAACAATACGTTGCGGCTTTTATTTAAAGAACAACTTCGTAGCTGCCGCCAGAGCTTTGGGTGCTGAGATGGCTTCGGGGCGACCGGGGGCAGACCGGCAGCGGGAGGGCGCGACCCAAAAGCTGCAGAAGGTGCTGGCGCAGGCGGGGTTGGGGTCGCGGCGGGACATGGAGCAGTGGATCCGCGACGGGCGCGTGTCCGTAAACGGGGCGAATGCACAGATTGGCGCGCGTGTGGGGCCGCGCGATGTCATCCAGGTCGATGGCCGCCCGGTACGCGGCGCGGACAGCGGGAGCCCGCCCCGGGTGCTGCTCTACCACAAGCCGGAAGGCGAAATCGTGAGTCGCGAGGATCCGGCGGGGCGCCCGAGCGTGTTCGACCGGCTGCCGCAGGCGCGCGGCGCGAAATGGCTGGCGGTGGGCCGGCTCGACTACAACACTTGCGGCCTGCTGGTACTCACCACCGCTGGCGAGGTGGCGAATCGGATGATGCATCCGCGCTACGGGCTCGAACGCGAATACGCCGTGCGCGTGCGCGGCAGTCTTACCGAAGCGCAGCTCGCGCGATTGCGCTCCGGCGTCGAGCTGGAGGACGGCGCGGTGCGTTGCGATTCGGTCGAGGACGCCGGGGGGGAGGGCACGAATCACTGGTACCGCATCGTCATCCGCGAGGGCCGCAATCGCGTGGTGCACCGCCTGTTCGAGGCATTGGGGCTAAGCGTGAGCCGGCTGATGCGCGTGCGCTTCGGCCCGGTCATGCTGCCGCCGCGTCTGAGGCGCGGCCAATACGTCGAGCTCCCGCCGCGCGAAGTACGAGACCTGCTTGCGTCGCTGGGATTGTCAGCAAACCCTAAACCCGATCCGGTCGCCGGCGCGTCGGGCGGGGCAGCTGCTCGCGGCCGAGGACGAACACGGAATCACCCGCGGCCGTTTCGGGCCAGGTGAACGGCACGCGCGGAAACGCGCGCTCGAGACTCCGGCGCTCGGCGCCGACCTCCACCACCAGCATACCTCCGGGGTTGAGGTGGGCGGCCGCGTCGGAGAGGATCCGGCGCACCACGTCGAGGCCGTCACGCCCGCCGGCAAGCGCGCGGCGCGGCTCGTGCCGGTACTCACGCGGCAAGCGCCGCATTGCCGCTGTGGTGACGTAGGGCGGGTTGGAGACGATGAGATCGTAGTGTTGTCCGCGCAACGCGGAAAACAAATCGGACCGGAGCAGGCGGATGCGGCGGCCCAGGCGGTAGTCCCGCACATTGGCTCGGGCGACGGCCAGGGCTGCGGGCGAGATATCGGTGGCATCGATCCGCGCGCGGGGATAGCTGTGTGCAAGGAGTACGGCGAGGCAGCCCGACCCGGTGCAAAGATCGAGCGCGGTCCTTATCGCCCGGCGGCCGGCGACCCAGGGCGCGAGGTGCTCGCGCAGCAGGCCGGCAATGTGCGAGCGCGGCACCACGACGCGCTCGTCGACACGGAAGCGGAAATCGCCAAGCCAGGCCTCGCCGGTCAGATAGGCAGCGGGCTTGCGGCTGCGGACGCGGCGCTCGAACAGGGCGAGCGCGCGCCGCGCTCCACGCGGATCGACCGGGAGTCCGGCTCCACTGGCCGCGGCATCGGGCAGCAGGTTGAGTGCGTGCAGTACGAGCCACGCCGCTTCATCGCTGGCGCTGGCCGTCCCGTGGCCGAATGCGAGCCCCGCTTTCCGGAAGCGCCGGGCGCCGTAGCGCACCAGCGCGCCCACGGTCCACGGCCGTGCCGCCGGCACTGGCTTAACCGAGGGCGTCGAGGTTGAGCTTGATGCTGGTGATGTCCTCGCCCGGCTGCTTGCCCGTGGTGAGCTGGGGCGCCGCCGTCTCTGCGCTCTTCGGCGCGTTCGTGAGGAGCCAGTGCAGGTTGGTAGGCGAATCCGAGTTCGCCATGGCCTCGTCGATTGCCACCTTGCCGCTCGTGATGAGGTAGAACAGCGCCTGCTCGAAGGACTGTGAGCCCGGCGCCATGCTGCGCTCCAGCGCTTCCTTGATCTGGCCGATCTCCCCGGTTTTGATCAATTCCTGGATATGCTTGGTGTTGAGCAGCACTTCCATGGCCGGGATGCGCTTGCCGTCCACGGTGCGGACGAGGCGCTGCGAGATCACCGCCCGCAGCGCGATCGCGAGGTCCGCGAGCAGCGCCTCGCGCGCCTCGCGCGGGAAGAAGCTGATGATGCGGTTGAGCGCGTTGTAGCTGTTGTTCGAGTGCAGCGTCGACATGCACAGGTGGCCGGTCTGGGCGAACAGCAGCGCGGTTTGCAGCGTCGACCGATCGCGAATCTCGCCGAGCATCAACATGTCGGGCGCCTCGCGCATCGCGTTGATGAGAGCGCTTTCGTAGGAATGCGTGTCCGCGCGCACTTCGCGCTGATTGACGATCGATTTCTTGTGCTGGAACATGAACTCGATCGGGTCTTCGATGGTCAGGATGTGGCCGGACCGGATGCTGTTTCGATAGTCGATCATGGAGGCCATGGTGGTGGATTTTCCCGATCCGGTCGCGCCCACGACCAGAATCAGCCCCAGCTTCTCCATGATGAGTTCCTTGAGGATGGGCGGCAGCCCCAGGTTCTCGATCGACGGCACCTCCGGCTGGATGTAGCGGACCACCATTGCGACCGTGTTCTTCTGGTGGAAGATGCTGATGCGGAAGTTGCCGAGGGCACCGCCGCTCTGCGCGAAATTCATCTCGTGCGTGGTCTCGAATTCCTTCACCTGCGCCTCGGTCATGAGCTCGTAGCAGATTCTCTTGACCTGATCCGCGTCGAGCACCTGGCTGCTCACGGGCATGACCTCGCCGTTGATCTTGATCTGGATCGGCGACCCGGCGCTGAAAAAGAGGTCCGAGGCCTGCTTCTCGGCCATCAGCTTGAAGAGCGGCGTCACGAACATGACCGTCTCCTTACCCTTATCGAGGGCAATTGCCCCTGCGTATTGAGCCTCGCACCGCGCAGGCTCCAATACGCGGAGTTAAACCGGCGCGCAGCGTCCAGTTTAACGCCAATTCTGCCAACTCCGGGGGGCATTGCATAGGAGATGCGGCGCAAATCGAGGCGCTGCGGTCTATTCACCGCGAAGCAGTTCGTTGATGCTGGTCTTGGCCCGGGTCCGCGCATCCACCTGCTTGACGATCACGGCGCAGTAGAGGCTGCAGCGCCCGTCGGCGGCGGGCAGGCTCCCCGGCACTACCACCGAGCCCGCCGGTACGCGCCCGTAGAGGATTTCGCCGGTCTGGCGATGAAAGATGCGGGTGCTGGCCCCGATGAATACGCCCATTGAAATGACGCTTCCTTCCTCGACCACGACGCCTTCGACGATCTCAGAGCGCGCGCCGATGAAGCATCCATCCTCGATGATGGTGGGACCGGCCTGCAGCGGCTCGAGCACGCCGCCGATGCCCACGCCGCCCGACAGATGCACGTTCCTGCCGATCTGGGCGCAGGATCCGACCGTGGCCCACGTGTCCACCATGGAGCCTTCGTCCACGTAGGCCCCGATGTTGACGAAGGAGGGCATCAGGACCACGTTACGGGCGATATAGGCGCCCCTACGCACCGTGGCCGGCGGCACGACGCGAAAGCCGCCCCGCGCGAATTCCCGCGCGGTGTGGCGGGCGAACTTGGAGGGAACCTTGTCGAAGTAGCGGGCGGCGCCGCCTTTCATCACGAAGTTGTCCTGCAGCCGGAACGACAGCAGCACCGCCTTCTTGATCCACTGGTGCGTGACCCACGCTCCCGCCACCTTTTCCGCGACGCGCAGCCGCCCCTCATCGAGCCCGGCGATCGTCTGCGCGACGGCGCGCTTCAGCGCCGCACCGGCCTTGCGCGGGGTGATTTCGGCGCGGTTCTCCCACGCCTGCTCGATGACGTCCTGCAGTCCTTTCATGCGGCGATTCTCCTTCTGGTTCAATGCGTGGACCGCCTGCGATCAGCTGCGCGTGCTCGGGAGCGTCGGCAGCTCATCGAGGCGCACAGGCGAACCCGGTTTCGAGCCGGGTTCCGCGTGCTCGGCGACGATCGTCGTGAAGATCCCGCCCCGAACGTAGAATTTCGCGGTGAGCCGCATGAAGCGCGGGCGCGTGACGCGTACCAGGTCATCGAGGATGCGGTTCGTCACGTCCTCGTGGTACGCGCCCTTGTTGCGGTACGACCAGACGTAGAGCTTGAGGCTCTTCAATTCGACGCAGCGCGCGGCCGGCACGTAATCGAGCACGAGGGTCGCGAAGTCGGGCTGGCCGGTGCGCGGGCACAGGCAGGTAAACTCCGGTATTTCCATGTGAATCCGGTAGTCGCGCGCGGGACGGGGGTTGGCGAAGGTCGCGAGCTTCGCGCTCGGTCGTTGCGGCATTATCGCGGCGGCCCAAATCCGTTAGAATGTCATTCCCATATAGCCTGCGGATTATAACCTCCACTCCAGACCGCTCAATTGCGACTCAAACAGATCAATCTCGCAGGCTTCAAGTCTTTCGTAGACCCCACCCACATACCCGTCCCCGGACAACTGGTAGGCATCGTCGGCCCCAACGGCTGCGGCAAGTCGAACGTCATCGACGCCGTGCGCTGGGTGCTCGGCGAGACCTCCGCGAAGCACCTGCGCGGGGACACCATGCAGGACATCTTGTTCAACGGCTCGGGCCAGCGCCAGCCGGTGAACCGCGCGAGCGTCGAGCTGATCTTCGATAACAGCCTCGGTCGCGCAGCCGGGCAGTGGTCGAGCTACGCCGAGATCGCCGTGAAGCGCGTGCTCGCCCGCGACGACGAGTCCACCGCCTACTACATCAACAATGTCCACGTGCGGCGCCGGGACGTCGCCGATATCTTTCTTGGCACCGGCCTCGGCAGCCGTGCCTATGCCATCATCGAGCAGGGCATGATCTCGCGCGTGATCGAGGCGAAGCCCGAGGATCTGCGGATTTTTCTCGAGGAGGCCGCCGGCGTTTCGAAGTACCGCGCACGCCGCCACGAAACCGAGCTTCGCCTCCAGGACACGCGGGAGAACCTGCTGCGGGTGGAGGACGTCCGCGCCGAGCTGGAGAAGCAGCTCGAGCATCTGCGGGCGCAGGCGGAAGTGGCGACCCGCTATCACGATCTGCAGGCGCGGCAGCGCGCGACCCAGAACCTGCTGTGGCTCCTGCGTAAACAGGAGGCGCGCGCGCAGCGCGAGCGGCACGCCCGGGAGATCGAGCGGGCCGGGCTGGAGCTGGAAGCGCAGACTGCCGCATTGCGCGCGGCCGAGAAGCGCCTCGAAGAGCTGCGGGAGCAGCATTTCCGCTCGAGCGACGCTGTCCACGCTGCGCAAGGCGCCTTCTACGAGGCCAATGCGGACACGGCGCGCCTCGAGCAGGAGATGGCGCACCTGCGCGAGAACCGCCAGAGGGTCGAACGCGAGCTCGCCGACCTGCGCGCCCAGATCGACCGCGATCGCAGCCAATTGGCAGCGGCCCAGGCGGAGCTGACCGAGTGGCAGGGCGAACGCACCCGCGCCTCGCAGCGGCTCACCGCAAGCGAAGCGGCACTGAAGGCCGAAGCGGGCAAGCTGCCGGTGGCAGAGGAGGCCTTCAAGGCCACCCGGGGCCGTTACGAGGAACTGCAGCGCACCCTTGCGCTGGCCGAACAGGCGGCCGGTGTGGAGCGAACCAAGCACGAGCATACGCGGCAGATGCTGGAACAGCTTGCGCAGCGCACGCAGCGGCTGACCGACGAGCGCTCCGGATTGCAGCCCGCCGATGCCGCTCAGCTTGCGCTGCTGCGCAACAACATCGCTGCGCTGGAATCCGAGTTGCGGGGATTCTCCGGGACTCTCGCGGCGCATGAGGCGCAGTTGCCACAGGCCGAGCAGGCATTGCGGGATTGGGATGCGGCGGTCGAGGGCGCCCGCGAGCGCTTGACAGGGGTAGAGGCGCGGCTGCAGGCCTTGCGCCAATTGCAGGATCAGGTTGCACGCGGGGCACAAACCGATGGCTGGCTCGAGACCCGCGGGCTCAAGGGGGCGCCGCGGCTGTGGCAAGGCATCCGCATAGAGTCGGGCTGGGAGAACGCGCTCGAGGCGGTCCTGCGCGAGCGCCTGAACGCCATCGCGTTGGAGCACCTGGAGCAGGCCGAAACCTGGTTCGATGAGCCCCCGCCGGGCAAAGTCACGATGTTCGCTGCGACGCGCGAAGTCGGGCACGCGTCCGCGACGCTTGCCGGTTGCGAACCGCTGAGCCGCTACGTGAGCTGTGCCGACGCCAGCCTGGAGGCGGTGCTCGGGGACTGGCTGCACCGGGTCTATGTGATCAGCGATGCGGCAGGCGGCTTGGCGGCGCGCGCGCAGCTTCCGGACGGTGCGCTGCTGGTGACGCGCGACGGGCACATATTCACCCGTCACGCGGTGAGCTTCCATGCGCCCGACAGCGAGCTTCACGGGGTGTTGACGCGGCAACGCGAGATCGAGCAACTCGACGGCACGCTCCAGGCGGCACGGGCCGAGGTCGAGGAATTGCGAACGGCAGCGACCGCCGCCGAGCAGGACCTTCACGGGCGGCGCGCGCGAATCGCCGCGCTACGCGACACGATCGGCGAGCGGCAGCGGCAGACCCATGCTCTGCAGCTCGAGGCGACGCGGCTCGCGGCAGTCGATGAGCGAGTGCGGAGCCGCACGCAGCAGATTGCGGCAGAGCTTGCCGAAATCGATGCCCAGGCGGGCGTCACGTACGGGGCGGAGCAGGCCGCGTCGCGGCGCATCGCCGAACTGCAATCCGAAGTGGAGGAGCTGCGCGCGCAGCTGGCGCAGGCAACCGACCTCTACCGCCGCGCGGAAGAAGTACTCGAGCGCCAGCGGTCCGCCGTCCAGCAGGCTCGCGACGAGGCCCAGGCCTCGACCTTTGGAATACAGTCATGTGATAATAAAATCAAAGAGGTAGAGTCTTCACTTAAGGTTATCTCTGAAAATGAATTGCGGCTCCGCTCAACGCTCGAATCGAGACAGGCGGAACTCGCAGGCTACGACGAGCCTCCCCTGCAGCAGCGCCTGCAGTTTGCCCTGGCGGCGAAGGCCCAGCGCGAGCAGGCGCTGGCGCGCGCGCGCGATGCGCTCGAGGGCATGGAAAGCGGCCTCAAGGCAATCGACGACGAGCGGCACGCCGCGGAGCAGCAGCTCGAGCCCCTGCGCGAGCGCAACGCGGAGGCGCGTCTCAAGGAACAGGAGGCGCGCTTGAGCGAGGAGCAGTTTGCCGCGCAGCTGGCGGCAGCGGGCGCGATCGAGGACGAGGTTGCGCGCCAACTGGAGAAGGGCATGCGGCCGGGCACGCTCGCTGCCGACATCAACCGGCTGGGCGAGGAAATCAAGTCCCTCGGCGCGGTCAATCTGGCTGCGCTGGAAGAGCTCGAATCGGCGCGCAGCCGCAAGGACTACCTCGATTCGCAGTCGCGCGACTTGAATGAAGCGATGACAACGCTCGAGGACGCGATCCGGCGCATCGATCGCGAGACCCGCGAGCGGCTCCAGCACACTTTCGATGAGGTCAACCGCCATTTCGGAAGCATGTTCCCGGCGCTGTTCGGCGGCGGGCACGCGCGGCTCGTGCTGACCGGCGAGGAGATACTCGATGCCGGCGTGCAGGTCACTGCGCAGCCCCCCGGCAAGAAGAACACCACCATTCACCTGCTCTCCGGCGGCGAAAAGGCGCTCACGGCACTCGCCCTGGTGTTCTCGATGTTCCAGCTGAATCCGGCGCCGTTCTGCCTGCTCGACGAAGTCGACGCGCCGCTCGACGATCACAATACCGAGCGCTTCTGCGAGCTGGTGAGAAAGATGTCGCGGCACTCGCAGTTCCTGTTCATCAGCCACAACAAGATCACCATGGAGATCGCCGGGCAGCTGCTCGGCATCACCATGCAGGAAGCCGGAGTGTCGCGCGTCGTGGCCGTCGATATCGAAGAGGCGATGAAGCTTTCCGAAGCCGCGGCCTGAGGCGGGCGCGGACTTAGCGTGCTGTCCCGTAAACAACCTGCGAAAGTCCTCGCGACAATCGGCACCATACTTTGTCGCAAATCCTCGCCAGGTGGCCAACCTGGCTGTGGTTTGCTTCGCGTCTGGCACCGATTTCGCGGGACTTTCAATGTAGGCAGCGGAAGGAACGGGGTAGACTTGCTTGACAGTTGCTAGCGCCTCATGCGCGGTATTTACGGGACAGCACGCTAGCCCATGAGCGACCTGCAGTTGAGCCTGCTCGTCATCGGCGCGGTGGTGGTCGGCGCCGTCTACCTGTACAACTGGCTGCAGGAGCGGAGCCTCCACCGCCGCCTGCAGCAGGCATTCGGGGACGCGCACGAGGATGTGCTGCTGAGGGCGGGCGCCGAATCCGCGCGTGTCGACGGACGCCTCGAGCCGCAGCTCGTGCCGCCGGAGGACGCGAGCGGCAGAGACGCCGCGGACGATGAACCGGTCGGGGCGCCGGCCGCAGCGGGATTCGATGCGGTGCTCGATTACGTCGCCGAGATCAACGGCTCGACGCCGATCGCCGACGCCCTGATCGGGGAGCTTTCAAGCAAGATCGCATCCTGCGGCAAGCCCGCCCGTGTCACGGGATTCGAGCCGCGGGGCAGCGCCTGGGAGGAGCTGGCGCGTGGCGCCGGGGGCCGCTACACGAGGCTGCGGCTGGGTCTGCAGCTGGTAAACCGCTCAGGCGCGGTGAACCCGGCGCAGCTCGCCACCTTTTGCGATGCGGTGAGGCAGTGCGCGGACAGAATACCTGCGCAGGCCGTCTGTCCCGACGCGCAGACGGCGCTCAAGATCGCGCGCGAGCTCGATGCTTTCTGCGCCAACGTCGACGTCGCGATCGGGGTCAACGTCATCGCGCAGGAAGGCGGCGTGTTCGCCGGGACCCGGATCCGCGCACTCGCGGAATCGGCGGGGTTCAAGCTCGAGCCCGACGGCATTTTTCACTTTCGTGACGAGCGGCGGCACACGCTGTTCACGCTCGACAACCACGAGCCCGCGCCGTTCCTGCCCGAAAGCGTCAAGGGCATCTCCACCCACGGCGTCACGCTGCTGCTCGATGTGCCGCGCGTCGCGCATGGGCCGGAGGCGCTCGAACTGATGCTCAGGATCGCAGGCGGCCTCGCCGTTGGCCTAGGCGGGCGCGTGGTGGATGACAACCGCGCGGCGCTCACCGAAGCCGGCACAGCCCGCATCAAGGAGCAGTTGCGCACCATCCACGCCGCAATGGCGAAGCAGGGCGTGCCGGCCGGCAGTGCGCGCGCGCTGCGCCTGTTTTCCTGACGAGCGTCGGCCGAATGCCCGGCGACGCCCGACCCCTCACCACTTGCCCCTCTCCCGAGTGGAGAGGGGAAATGGACAGCGGTAAATGGCGCGCTGACCATTTACCGAAAGCATGATGGCGGTGCCCGGGCCCGTCGCCGCCCGCGCGGCAGAGTTGCGGGAAGCGATCGAGCGCGCCAATTACGACTATTACGTGCTCGACGCCCCGACCCTGCCGGATGCAGAGTACGACCGGCTGTTCCGCGAGCTGCAGGAGCTGGAGCGACGGCACCCGGCGCTCGCGACGCCGGATTCACCGACCCTGCGGATCGGCGTGACCCCGGTGACCGAGTTTGCCCAGGTCGCGCACGCGACGCCAATGCTTTCGCTCGGCAACGCTTTCGGCGATGCGGAAGTCGAGGCGTTCGACCGGCGCGTGCGCGAAGGGCTCGACGCGAAGGTTGACGTGCACTATGCCGTCGAGCCCAAGTTCGACGGCCTTGCGATCAGCCTGACCTACGAGCGCGGAGTGTTCGTCCAGGGCGCGACGCGCGGCGACGGTCAGGTGGGGGAGGACGTCACTGCCAACCTGCGTACCGTGCGCGCGATACCGCTGCGGTTGAGGGGCGGGCCGGCGCCCGGCCTTCTGGAGGTGCGCGGGGAGGTTTTCATGCTCAAGCGCGATTTCCAGACCCTGAACCGCGAACAGCGGGACGCCGGCGGAAAGGAGTTCGCCAATCCGCGGAACGCGGCGGCCGGATCCCTGCGCCAGCTCGACTCGCGGGTGACCGCATCGCGCCGCCTGACGTTTTGTTCCTACGGACTTGGCCGCTACTCAGGCGGTCACGTTCCGCGCGACCGCCACAGCCGCCAGCTGGACCATCTGGGGAAGCTCGGCTTCCCGGTCAGCGCGCAGCGCCGCGTCGTGAGCGGGCTGACGGGGCTACTCGCCTATTATCGTGATATCGAGCGGCAACGCGCGGAACTGCCATTCGAAATCGACGGCGTGGTCTACAAGGTCGACGATCTGCATTGGCAGGAACGGCTGGGCTACGTGTCGCGGGCCCCGCGCTTCGCTCTCGCGCACAAATTTGCCGCGGAGGAGGAGATCACCCAGGTGCTGGGCATCGACGTACAGGTTGGCCGCACCGGCGCGCTCACGCCAGTGGCAAGGCTGGCGCCGGTGTTTGTCGGCGGGGCCACCGTGACCAACGCGACGCTGCACAACGAGGACGAGATTCGCCGCAAGGATGTCCGCATCGGCGACAGCGTGATCGTGCGGCGCGCCGGAGACGTCATACCGGAGGTCGTGAGCGTGGTCCGGGAACGCCGGCCGGCCGGCGCGCGCCCATTCCAACTGCCGCAGGCGTGCCCGGTCTGCGGGTCGCGCGTCGAGCGCGTCGAGGACGAGGCGATTGCCCGCTGCACCGCCGGCCTCTATTGCCCCGCGCAGCGCAAGCAGGCGCTGCTGCATTTCGCCTCGCGCCGCGCCCTGGACATCGAGGGGCTGGGCGAGAAGCTGGTGGATCAGCTGGTGGATCAGGGCAGGGTCAAGACTCCCGCCGATCTCTACCGGCTCGACTTGGAAACGCTTTCCAATCTGGAGCGCATGGGCGAGAAATCAGCGGCCAATCTCCTTGCCGCAATCGACAAGAGCCGGAGCACGACCCTGGAACGGTTCATCTTCGCCCTTGGCATCCGCAACGTGGGAGAGTCGACCGCGCGCGATCTGGCGCGGCAATTCGGCGGCATCGACGCGCTAATGCAGGCCGACGAGGCGGCGCTGCAGACGGTGCCGGACGTCGGGCCGGTGGTGGCGGCCAGCATCGCAGGCTTCTTCGGCGAGCCCCGCAACTGCAAAGTCGTGCAAGAATTACGCAAGCTCGGCGTGCGTTGGGTCGAAGGCAAGGCCAAGGGTTTTGCGGGTCTCCCCCTGGCGGGAAAGACTTTCGTGCTGACCGGGACGCTGGCGCGCATGACGCGCGAGGCGGCGGCGGAGCGCATCGTGGCACAGGGCGGCAAGGTGAGCGGCAGCGTGTCGAAGAAGACGCATTACCTGGTGGCGGGAGCGGATCCCGGGGGAAAGCTCGACAAGGCGCGGGCGCTCGGCGTCGCAATCCTCGACGAGAACGCGCTCGCGAGGCTGCTGGAGCAGAAGGCGAGGGCATGAAGATCACCAAGGCGGTATTCCCGGTGGCGGGCATGGGCACACGTTTCCTGCCGGCGACCAAGGCGAGCCCCAAGGAGATGCTGCCGGTCGTGGACAAGCCGCTCATCCAGTATGCGGTGGAGGAGGCGGTGGCGGCCGGCATGACCGAGATGATCTTCGTCACCGGCCGCGGCAAGCGTGCCATCGAGGACCACTTCGACAAGGCGGTCGAGCTGGAGGCCGAGCTGGCGGAAAGCGGGCGCACGGAGCTCCTCAAGATCGTGCAAAACATCATCCCGCGCCGCGTGAACTGCACCTATGTCCGCCAGGCACAGGCGCTGGGCCTGGGACATGCCATCCTGTGTGCCGAGCCGGTGGTGGGGAATGTGCCCTTCGCGGTGGTGCTCGCCGATGACCTGATCGATGGCGATCCTCCCGTGCTGCGGCAGATGGCACGGATCTTCGAGCGCCGCCGCTGCCCGGTGGTGGCGGTGGAAGACGTCGCGCGCGAGGAGACGCGGCGCTACGGCATCGTCGCCGTGCAAAAGGGCTCGCACTCGCCGCATCGCATCACAAGCATCGTCGAAAAGCCTGCTCCCCGGGACGCGCCTTCCACACTCGGGGTGGTCGGCCGCTATTTGCTGACGCCGCGGATTTTTCACCATTTGCGCAGGGTCAAGCCCGGGTCCGGCGGCGAGATCCAGTTGACGGACGGCATTGCCGCGCTGCTCGGCGAGCAGGAGGTCCTGGCGCACGAATTCGACGGCGTGCGATACGATTGCGGTAGCAAGCTCGGCTACCTCCAGGCCAACGTCCAGTTCGGACTGCGACACGCGGAAGTGGGCGCGGCGTTCGGGCGCTACCTGCGCGGCCTGCGGGGCCGCGCTGCAAAATAGCCTTCGCTCATTGAGTGTCATTTTCCCCCCACCAGGCGCGGCGCGTGCTCGAGACGGCGGATCTCCTGTGTTCCGCCGTGGCCGTTTCCGCGGCGGTAAGCCGCTTGGCGCACGAAATTAGCGCCGCGCTTGCCGGCAGCTTCCCGCTAGTGCTGTGCGTGATGCGCGGAGCTGTCATCTTCGCCGGGCAGTTGCTGCCGCAGCTCAAGTTTCCGCTCGAGTTCGACTATCTCGACGTGAGGCGTTACGGCGACACGACCCGCGGCGGGGAAATCGAGTGGCGCGTGATGCCCGGCACTGCGGTCGCGGGCCGGACGGTGCTGGTGCTCGACGACATCCTCGATCAGGGGAAGACGCTCTCTGCGGTACGGGAAAAGCTGCTCGCCGCGGGTGCGAGCCGCGTCTACTACGCGGTGCTCACCGAGAAGGACACCGGCGGCGCAAAACCGGTGCGTGCCGACTTCGTCGGACTGCGCTTGCCCGATCGCTACGTGTTTGGATGCGGCATGGATGTCGGGGGAGCCTGGCGCAACCTGCCCGAGATCTACGCCTTGAAGGAGGAGAATTGTTAGGAATCATCGGCGGCAGCGGCTTGGGCGAGCTCGAAGGCGTGGAAGGCGCGCGGCGCCGGGCGGTGCGCACCCCGTATGGAAGGCCTTCCGGGGCGCTCATCCTCGGCACCCTTCGCGGCCGCAAAGTGGTGTTTCTCCAGCGCCATGGTCCGGGGCACACGATTCCGCCGCACGAGGTCAATTACCGCGCCAACATCTGGGCGCTGCACGCGCAGAAGGCGAAGAACGTGGTGGCAATCGCCGCCGTGGGCGGCATCCGGGCGGATCTGGGACCCGGCGCGTTTGCCGTTCCCGACCAAATCATCGACTATACCCACGGGCGCATCTCGACCTTCTACGCGCGCGGACGCGGCCCGGTGACGCACATCGACTTCACGCGCCCGTATTGCGAATCCATGCGCCAGCGGCTGCTCAGGGCCGCGCGCGCTGCGGGAGTCACGGCGGCGGCGGAAGGCACCTACGCCGCCACGCAGGGGCCGCGGCTTGAGACAGCGGCGGAAATCGGCCGCCTCGAGCGCGACGGCGCCCACCTGGTGGGCATGACGGGCATGCCCGAGGCTGCGCTCGCGCGCGAGCTCGGGCTGTGCTATGCCGCGCTCGCAATTGTCGTCAACCACGCGGCCGGCCGCGGCGCAGCCGAGCGGGAAATCCGCCCCGAGGAGCTGCGCATCGTGGCAGAGCGCGCCGCGGGACGCGTGCGCGCGATCCTCGAGCAACTGGTGATGCTCAATGGCGATTAGGACGGTGCTGCGGATGGGGGATCCGCGCCTGCTCGAGCCGGCGCGGCCGGTGGAGCGATTCGACACGCCGGAGCTGCACGCGTTGATCGCAGACATGAACGACACCATGCGGGCGCACGACGGCGCGGGCCTGGCGGCGCCGCAGATCGGGGTGGGTTTGCAGGTCGCGGTGTTCGGCGTGGAGCACAACCCCCGTTATCCCGATGCGGAGCCGGTCCCGCATACGGTGCTCCTCAACCCCGTGCTCACGCCGGTCGGACGCGAATTGGAGGAGGGCTGGGAAGGGTGCCTCAGCGTGCCCGGCATGCGGGGGCTGGTGCCGCGCTACCGGCAGTTGCGCTACCAGGGCCGCGACCCCTACGGCCGGCCCATCGACCGCACCGTGAGCGGATTCCATGCCCGGGTGGTGCAGCACGAGTGCGACCACCTCGCGGGAATCCTCTACCCCATGCGCATCCGCGACCTGCGCAACTTCGGTTTCAACGAAGAGCTGTTTCCCGGGCAGGACCTGCAGGACGAGTGAAGTTTCCAGTTGCGAGTTTCGAGTTGCACATCGGGTGAGGTTACTTCTTGGCGGCACTTGCCGCGCACAAAACAACTGGAAAGTTGAAACTGGAAACTCGAAACTGCCTACGTGCGCAGCTGCTCGACCAGGTCGCTTTCCAGGCGCACCACCGTCTTTGCGTTCTTTAGCGCCGCGCCGGCGACGATGAACACGTCCTCTGCGCGCGCGCCGAGCGTGTTGATCTTGGCGGTGTGCAGGTTGATGTCGTAGGCGGTCAGCACCCGCGCGATGCGGGAGAGCAGTCCGGGGCGGTCGCCCACGATGATCGAGAGCACCCATGAGGTGCCTTTCTCGTCCGGCTGGATGTTGACTTCGGGTGAGATCGGGAAATGCCTCAGCTGGCGGGAGAGCCGCGGGCGGC
>JAHZNX010000013.1 GCA_020028375.1 Betaproteobacteria bacterium
CTGAAGATAGAACGACCGCCCGGCGAGCGCGGCCAGCCACGCGAGCAGGCCCACCAGTAACAGCCGCGCACGCCACGCGGGCAGCCTGACCACCAGCTCGGGATGGACGACCGCCCTCACGGCTTTTCGTCCCGCCCGGCGGCTGGCACCAGCTGGACGCGGGAGGCCGGCGGCACCCGCATGCCGAGCGCCTGAACCGCGAGTTTTTCCACCCGGGCGTGCGTCGCCCAGGTGCTGCTCTCAAGCTGGAGTTGACCCCATTCCACCTCGAGCTGCTTGGCGATTTCCTGCTCCTTTTGCAGCTCGACGTAGAGCTTGCGCGCCTGGTGCTGGGAGGTGACCAGCGCGAGCGCGCAGGCGGTCAGAACGGCGAGCAGAACGAGGTTGAGCCTCAGCATTCGGATCGGGCCGCGACGGGCAGCTTCTCGGCGACGCGCATCACGGCGCTGCGTGCGCGGGGGTTCGCCGCGGTCTCGGCGGCCGCGGGCCGCACCGGCCGGCCGACGAGCTTGAGCGGCGGCGGGGGCAGCTCGCGGGCGCGCAGCGGCAGCCGCGGCGGCAGGCGGTCAGCGCGGGCGTTGTCACGCAGGAAGCGCTTGACAATGCGGTCCTCCAGCGAATGGAAGCTGATGACCACCAGACGCCCGCCGGGCCTGAGGAGTTCCAAGCATTGCGGCAGCGCTAGCGACAACTCCTCAAGCTCCTGATTGATGTGAATCCGTATAGCTTGAAACGTGCGCGTCGCCGGATCCTGTTGTGGCTCCCGCGCGGGAACGGCCTTTGCCACGAGCGCGGCAAGTTCGCGTGTGGTGCCAACAGGTCCCCGCGCTCGAGCCGCAACAATCGCTGCTGCAATCGGTTTAGCAAACCGTTCTTCGCCATGGTTTCTTATGACCTCCCGGATCTCCCGCTCCGGCGCGCGCGCGAGCCACTCCGCGGCGGTGATGCCCGCGCCGGGGTCCATGCGCATGTCGAGCGGTGCGTCGTAGCGGAAGCTGAAGCCGCGGGCGGGGTCGTCCACCTGCGGAGAGGACATGCCCAGGTCGAGCAGGATGCCGTCCGCCGCAGGGACGCCGGCCTGCGCCGCCAGTGCGGCGAGCCGGCCGAAGCGCCCGTGCAGGATGCGAAAACGCCGGTCATCAATTTCTCCTCCCGCGGCCACCGCCTGCGGGTCGCGATCGAGAGCGAGCAGCCGTCCCGTATTTCCCAGCCGCGCCAGGATCAGCCGGCTGTGCCCGCCGCGACCAAACGTGCAGTCGACGTAGCAACCGTCGCTGCGCACTTTCAAACCCTCTACTGCCTGCTCCAACAGGACCGCGGTATGTGAGCCCTCGCTCACAAGGAGAAGCCCTCCAGCTCGGGCGGCAGCCCGCCCGCGCCCGGGGCGCCGCCCTTCTCCATCAACTCATCCCACTGGTCCTTGTTCCAGAGCTCGAACTTGTGGCCCTGCCCGACCAGAACCACGGCTTTCTCGAGCTGCGCGTAGCGGCGCAGGGCGGGCGGCACCAGGATGCGTCCGGTCGCATCCATCACCACGTCCTCGGCGTAGCCGACGAGCCGGCGCTGCAGTTCGCGTATCTGCGAGTTGAAGCTCGAGAGCGACATGAGCTTCTTCTCGATCGGCTCCCAGTCGGGCAGCGGATAGATGAGCAGGCAGCGGTCGGAATCGGCGGTGAGGACGAGGTGCCCGTTCGCCCGGGCGATGAGGTCGTCGCGAAACCGGGAAGGCACCGCGAGCCTCCCCTTGCTGTCGAGATTCAGTTGCGCGACGCCACGAAACACTGGTCCCCCTTGGCTCGCGGGAAAGCGCCGCCCTGGCACCTGAAAGGCGGCGAGTTGTCCCACTTTTCTCCACTTCTTCCCACTATATTGGAAAGGGTGGGAAACGGTCAAGGACGATCAAGCGTTTTCTGTTTTCAGGACAAAGACTTATGAAGCGAAACCGAGGCCGCTTTTTAGGTGCAATTCAAGCATAATTAACGCTTAAAAACAGCATGATAAACTGGGATCTGAAGGTAATACTTTAGGTATCGCCTTAGGGGGCACCTAGGGCCGAGAAAATCCGACGTGTTGCGCAAGGGCAACACGGGCAGGAAGTACTGCAGGGAAGTAAGGGAAGCCGGCCGATAAGCCGGGTTCTGTGCGAGCCTTGCGGCCCACGACAGCCATTCCTCTAGGCCCCGGATTGCTCCGTGGCTCAAGCCACCTACCCGCAAGCTCGGCGGGTCACGTCATCGCTTGCCTATTTGGTGTTGCTCCGGGTGGAGGTTGCCCCGTTTCACCCCCAACGCAGTTACCCACGTCAGGACTCGTCTCTGTGGCCCTGTTCCTCGCCTCGCGGCGGGCGGTGATTAGCCGCCACCCTACCCTATGGAGCCCGGACTTTCCTCTCCGCACGGTACGAACCATCGTAGAGGCTCGCTTCATCCGCGCGCAGCGGCTGTCTGGCCGGCTTCCCAGTGCGAATTTTACACCCGTCGTGGGCAGGATGGTGACGACTGCGCGGACCGTTCGTCACCTCTGCAATGCGCGCACCGCGGCCATCACCCGCAGCAGGTGGTGGTCCTGCACGCCGAGCTTGGCGAGATGCTTGAGGGTGCGCGCGAGGTACTCGACGTTCGGCCCCCGATCCCCGTGGCAATTGGCGATCAGTTCGGCGGTGCGCTCCGCGGGGAGCGTTCCCGCATATCCCGGATGCATGGGGTTCGCGACGAAAGCGAGAACCCGCGCCGTCCGTCGCGGCAGCCGGGCACGCAGCAGGCGCGGATGATAGACGCCGCGCCGCATTTCGCGCTCCCACAAGGCTTCGAGCGAGCCCGCCACGTGGGTGGCGTCAATCCGGAATGCCACGCCGCGGCATGCGCCGCCGCGATCGAGCCCCAGCACGAGGCCCGGCCGCTCCGGCGAGCCGCGCCACCGGCTGGAGTAGATGCACAGCTCGCGGTGATAGCCATAGATCAACGCCGGCGATCTGTCGACATGGCGAAACCCCGGGTCCCACATCAGCGAACCGTAGCCGAAGATCCACAGGTCTCCCCTCGGCAGATCCAGTTCGGATTGATGGAGATAGGGAAGAACCGTGTCCGCCGCAGTGCCGCTCATTTCTCGCTTAACGCTCGGAACGCGCCCCGGATTACACGATCTTCCATTTCACCTGCTCCCCGGCGCGCAACGGCACCAGCCGGTCGGCCCCAAACGGGATGTCGGCCGGCACCGGCCAGGATTCCTCCGCGAGCGTGATGGTGCCTGCGTTCACTGGCAAGCCATAGAACTGCGCCCCGTACCGGCTCGCGAATCCTTCCAGCCGGTCGAGCGCCCCCGCGGCCGCGAACGCCTCGGCATAGAGCTCGATGCCGGCGTGCGCGGAGTAGATTCCGGCGCAGCCGCAGTCGGTTTCCTTGGTCTGGCGCGCGTGGGGCGCGCTGTCGGTGCCGAGGAAGAATCCGGGATGGCCGCTCGTCGCGGTCCGGAGCAGCGCCTGGCGGTGCGACTCGCGCTTGAGCACCGGCAGGCAGAAGTGGTGCGGCCGGACGCCCCCGGCGAAAAGGGCGTTCCGGCTGAGCAGCAGGTGATGCGCGGTGATCGTCGCAGCCACGCGCGGGGGCGCAGCCCTTACAAATTCGGCGGCTTCGCGCGTGGTGATGTGCTCGAGCACGACCTTGAGCCCCGGATGGCGTGCGACGAGCGGCGCGAGCACGCGCTCGATGAATACGCGCTCCCGGTCGAACACGTCCACGTCCGGATCGGTCACTTCACCGTGCACCAGCAGCGGCAGGCCGTGCTTTTCCATCGCCTCGAGCGCGGGACCGCACTTCGCGATATCGGTCACGCCCGCATCGGAATGGGTGGTGGCCCCCGCCGGGTAGTACTTGACAGCATGCACGGTTCCGCTCGCCCGGGCGGCCGCGATCTCGCCGGGCAGCGTTCCGTCGGTGAGATAGAGCGTCATCAGCGGCTCGAACCGTGCGCCGGCCGGCAGTGCAGCGAGGATGCGGTCGCGGTACGCAAGCGCGAGCTTCACGGTCGTCACCGGCGGCTTGAGGTTGGGCATCACGATTGCCCGCGCGAAGCGGCGGGCGGTATCCGGCAGCACCGCGCGCAGATGCGCGCCGTCGCGCAGGTGGAGGTGCCAGTCGTCGGGACGGATGATCGTGAAGCGCTTCATCCTATTCCCGGTTCCCCATTCCCTTGCGCAGTTCCAGCGCGAGCCGGTAGAGCTCGTTCTTTTTCCCGCCCGTGATCCTGGCGGCGAGATCCACCGCGCGCCTCAGCGGCAGCTCGCCGAGCAGCGCTTCGAGGGCGCGCTGTCCGGCATCTTCCGCCGCCGTCGTTTCGGCAGCGCCCTCCACGATCAGCACGAACTCCCCCTTGCGCCGCAGCGGGTCGGCGGCGAGCCAGTCCGCCGCCTCGGCCAGCGTGCACGCGTGCACCGATTCGAAGAGCTTCGTGAGCTCGCGCGCGATCACGATCCGCCGCTTCTCTCCGAGCACCTCGCGCAGATCCGACACGCACTCCTCCACGCGGTGCGGCGCTTCGTAGAACACCAGGATATACGGCAAGTGAGCGAGGCCGGCCAGCGCACGGCGCCGGGCCGCCGCGCGCGCAGGCAGAAAACCGTAGAACAAATGGTGGGGCGCGCCGAACCCGGAGACGGACAGGGCGGCAATCGCCGCATTGGGACCGGGCACCGGCGTCACCTGGAAGCCCGCCGCGCGCGCCGCCGCGACCAGCAGCGCACCCGGATCGGAGATCGCCGGGGTGCCGGCGTCGCAGGTCAGCGCCACCGACCGGCCATCGCGCAGCAACGCGAGGATGCTGTCGACGGCCCGCCGCTCGTTGTGCTCGTGGACCGGGATCAGCCGCTTGGCGATCCCGTAGTGCGCGAGCAGCCGCCGCGTGACGCGCGTGTCCTCCGCCGCCACCGCCTCGACGCCGCGCAGCGTTGCCTGCGCCCGCAGGCCGAAGTCCGCCAGATTTCCAATCGGCGTGGCCACTACATATAATGTCGCACTCCGTTTTCCGCCGGTCCTCCCATGCGCTTCGGCGTGCTCCATCGCTGGCTCGTTGTGCCTCTCGCTGCGGCCGTACTATACGGGGGCGCCCCGGCATTGGCCAGCGAAGCGGGCGGCAGCTCGCCCGCTCTACCGATCGAGCTCCCGCGGGCCGCGCCGCTGCCCGCGCCCGAGCCCGCTACGCTGCCGCCGCCCGCGTCGCCGCGGCCGCCTGCCGCGCCCGCCGCCGCCCCGTTGATCGCGCCTTCGCAGCTCCCCGCCACACCCGCCGCCGCGCCCACTGCCGCACCGTTGCCCCCGCACGTCCAGGGCCCGCATCTCGCGCTGATGCTTCCGCTAGGCTCGAAGGCGTTCGGAACGTATGCCTTGGCCGTGAAAGACGGCTTTCTCGCCGCGGCGCGGGCGCAGGGCGGCACCGCATTGCCGGTGAACGTCTACGCCGTCGGCGACGACCCGCAGGAGACCGTCGCGACCTACATCAAGGCGCTCGGCGCGGGTGCGCGGATCGTCGTCGGCCCGCTCACCCGCAACGGCGTGACCGCGCTCGCGGAGAGCGCGACGGTGATGGTGCCCACCCTCGCTCTCAACGTCCCGGAAGGCCAGATTCCCGCCGTTCCCGAGTTCTACATGCTGAGCCTGCACGCCGAGTCCGAGGCGCGCCAGGTGGCGCAGCTCGCCTGGCAGGAAGGACGCCGCAATGTCCTGACCGTGATCGGCGAGACCCCGCTCCTCAGGCGCATCCATCTCGCCTTCGTCGAAGAGTTCACCCGCCTCGGCGGCGTCCATGTCGCGGCGCTGCCGTTTACCGTCGACCCCGGGGGCCTCGCGCGCATCAAGACGACGGCCGACGTGGCGATCGACACCGAGACCGCCGACATGGTGTTCATCGCGCTGGATCTCGCGCGGGCGCGGATTACCCGCCCCTACCTCAGCACACTGCCGATCTACGCGACTTCGCAGGTGCATCCGGGCATCGCCGGCCCGCTGGTCGCGTTCGACCTCGCCGGCGTGCGGTTTCTCGACATGCCGTGGCTGTTGCAGCCCGAGCACCCGGTCGTGATGATCTACCCGCGGCCCAACTACGACGAGTCCGTCGAGTTGACCCGCTTCTATGCCCTGGGCGTCGACGCATTCCGCATCGCGATGGTGCTGCTCACGGGCAAGCCTGGGGCCGCGTTCGACGGCGTCACCGGGCGACTCACACTGGGCCCGGATTCCCTGTTCGTCCGCGCCCTGACCGCGGCGCATTTCAACGACGGCAGGCTGATCGTGCGCGAGCGCCGATGAATCGCCGCGGCGAACCCGCTGAGAACCTGGCCGCCGCCTTCCTTGAGCGCAGCGGGCTCACGATCCTCGAGCGCAACTACCGCTGTCGGTTCGGCGAGATCGATATCGTTGCCCGAAGCGGCGCGCAGCTCGTGTTCGTCGAGGTACGCGCGCGCAGGTCGGAAGCGTTCGGCGGCGCTGCCGGGAGTATCACCGCCGCCAAGCGCCGACGCCTTGTCGCCGTCGCCCGACACTACCTCGCCGCGCGCCGGGTAGACCGCGCCTGCCGCTTCGACGTGGTGCTGGTGCGCGGAGCCGAGCAGCGGGTGGAGTGGCTCGCCGATGCGTTTGGTGAATGACCATCGTCAGCTCCACGAATCCGGATCACGGTCCGGGTTCGCTCGAATCTCCCCTCGCCGCTCGGGAGAGGGGCGGGGGTGAGGGTCGAGCGGCGCAACGCAGTTACGCGGCGCTCGATAGGTCGGTAGAATAGCGGCAGCCAGCGAGCGGCGCACCGTGGACCTCATCACCCGCATCAGCGAGAACTTTTCCGAATCGGCGCACCTCAAACTGCAGTCCATGGACGCGCTCGCGCGCCCGATCGCGGCGGCGGCCGAGCGCATGGTGCAGTGCCTCAAGAATGACGGAAAGATCATGAGCTGCGGCAACGGCGGCTCCGCCGCCGATTCGCAGCATTTCGCGGCGGAGCTCGTCAACCGCTTCGAGAGGGAGCGGCCGGCGCTGGCGGCAATCGCGCTCACCACCGATACCTCGACGCTGACCTCCATCGCCAACGATTACCACTTCGACCAGGTGTTCTCCAAGCAGGTGCGCGCGCTCGGTCATGCCGGCGACGTACTCCTCGCCATCTCGACCAGCGGCAACTCGCGCAATGTCCTGGAGGCCATCCAGGCCGCCCACGAGTGCCAGGCGGGCGTGGTCGCGCTGACCGGCCGCAACGGCGGCAAGATGGCCGAGGTGCTGCGGCCCTCCGACATACACATATGCGTCCCCGCGCAGAGCACCGCACGCATCCAGGAAGTCCACCTGCTGACGCTGCACTGCCTGTGCGACGCGATCGATTGTCTGCTACTGGGAGTCGAATAATGCGTACCGCGATCATTGCACTGCTGTTGGCGCTGCCGCTCGTCCAGGGCTGCGGTGCGCTCGTCGCGGGCGGCGCGGCCGCCACCGGTGTCGTGGTTTCGCAGGACCGCCGCACGGTGGGCACGCTCACCGAGGACGAGGGCATCGAGATCAAGGCCGCCAGCCGCATCGGCGACCGCTTCAAGGATGGCGTGCACATCAACGTGACGAGCTACAACCGCATGGTCCTGCTCACCGGGGAGGTGCCCGACGCGGCGGCCCGGACCGAGGCGGAGCGCATCGCGTGGGCGGTCGAGAACGTGCGCGGCGTGCATGACGAGCTCGCTGTCGCCGGGGTGAGCTCCTACACCGTGCGCAGCAACGACTCCCTCATCACCACCAAGGTCAAGGCGCGCCTGCTCGACAGCCAGAAGCTCAATCCGCTGCACGTGAAGGTGGTCACCGAGAACAGCATCGTCTACCTCATGGGCCTGGTGACGAAGGAAGAGGCGAACCAGGCCACCGAGATCGCGCGCACGACAAGCGGGGTGCAGAAGGTGGTCAGGGTGTTCGAGTACCTCGATTGAACCCGTGATGGGGCGCGCCGAGGGGCGGAGCAGGGACCCGCTTGTGGGATGCGACCCCCGGTGGCGCGCGGGGCGGCCGATACGATGTGTCCAAGAATTTGCGATGGCCTGTGAGAGGCCGCCGACGGGTGAGGCGTGAGCCCTGCTGGCCCCGCGCCCTCATTCGAATCGAAGATTTGCCCGCCCCACGCGCTGGCGGAGCGTCTGAAATTGCTCAGGCGGCCGCTGGTCTTCACCAACGGCGTATTCGACATCCTGCACCGGGGGCACGTCACCTATCTCGCGCAGGCGCGCGCGCTGGGAGCAAGCCTGCTGGTCGCCGTAAATTCCGACGCCTCGGCGAGAAAGCTGGGCAAGGGCGCGGGGCGGCCGGTCAACGCGCTCGAGGACCGCGTCGCGCTCGTGGCGGCGCTCGAAGCGGTGACGCTCGTCACCTGGTTCGGGGAGGAGACGCCGCTCGGTCTGATCATCGCCGTGAGGCCCGACGTGCTGGTAAAGGGCGGCGACTGGAAACCCGAAGCGATCGTCGGCGCGAAGGAAGTGGCGGGCTGGGGCGGCGCCGTGCGCTCCCTGCCGTTCGCGCACGAACGCTCCACGAGCTCCCTGATCGAGCGCATCCGCCGCGAACGCTAGCTCGCCGGCTGCGCCGGCGGGCACGGCACGGCCCTGATGTCGCTCTCCGGGAAGTCCTGCTGGATGAACGTCAACTGGGCGATCGCCGCCTCGCTCGGCTCGCGTACGTAGAACGCGACCTGCTTGAGGAAATTCTCGCGCCGCGCCACGATCGCGGAGCGCACCCCGCGCTGCTTCAACCTGGCGAGAAAAGCCTGCGCCGCCTCCTCGGAGCGGAAGATGCCGAGCGAAATCGCGTAGCGCCACTGGCCCGCGTCCTGCACGACGAAAAATTCCGTCACGCCGAGATCCCTCAACTCCCGGACCTTGCGGTCTGCGTCGCTCTTCGTCTTGAGCGGCGGTATGTGCACCCAGTAGCCGCCCGCATCGATCACCACGCGCTCGATCTGTCCCGGCGCAAGCTGCAGCTCGGCAAGCGCGAGCTCCGCTTTCGCGGCGCCGGGGCCGGCAAAGTTGCCCCACTCCAGGCACGCTGCCGGCACGGCAGAGGCGGTCTTCGGCGGCGCGGACGCGGTGGCCTTCCTCGGAGTTCGCGGCTTGCCGGCCGGCGCCCGCTCCGCCGCATTGATGAGCCTGATCCTCTCCGCCGCCACCTGCAGCTGCGGGATCCGGCTTTCGGGCCCGGCGCCTTCGAGCGCGATGCGCCCGTAGGCGAAGAACGCCAGGTTGGCGAGCACCAGCAGGAGGAAGAACGCTCTCATTTCCTGGCAAGCGGTGAGGATCGAGGGCTGGCGGCTGACGGGTCTAGGGCAATGTGCACCAGGCCCTCGAGCACGAGATTATCCACCACCTCGACCGCCTCGTTAAGCTGCGGCGCGATCGCTTGCGCCGCCCCGCCCGAGAGCAGCGTCAGCGGCGCGGCTTCGCCCGCCTGCCGCATGAAGCGCACCATGCGCTCGATCGCGCCGGCGAGCGCGTTGACCACTCCGCTTTCGATTGCGTCCGCCGTGCATGACGGGAAAAACGCGAAGCGCCCCGGCCGCGGCCGCAGGCCGGCGGTGTTTCGCGCCAGCGCCTCGCGCATCAGGTCCGCCCCCGCGACAATCATGCCGCCGAGATACACACCACCGCGGTCGAGCGCGTCGACCGTGACCGTGGTGCCCGCATTGACCACCACGCACGGGCCGCGCTGGAGGTTCCACGCGCCGATCAGCGCCGCCCAGCGGTCCGCCCCGAGCTGGCGCGGGTTGGCGTAGCTGTTCCTCACGCCGCACTGCGCGGCCGCGCTGCTGATGAAACGGAGGGGGCGCCGGAAGCGTCGCGCAGCGGCGGCAAGGACGCGCGCGACCCGCGCCCCGGCAACATTGGCGGCGATGACGGCGTCCGGACGCTCGAACCCGGCCCACGCGCGGACAAGCCGGCTCGCCCGGCCAGTCGGCACCCAGCCCTGCGCCCGCCATGAGCCGTCCTCGTGCACGCCCCACTTGATGCGCGAATTTCCGGCGTCTATCGCGAGGATGCGCATGCGCCAATAGTAATGGGTAATGGGTAATGGGTAATGGGCAAACAGCCTGATTATTGGTCTTGCTCATCACTCATTACTCATTACTCATCACCGCCCTTGGGGGCGTAGCGTGACCTCGCCGCTGTGAAAGCGCTGCGTGCCCGCAGCCGTCTCGAGCAGCAACGCGCCGTCTTCGGCCACCCCGCGCGCGCGGCCGCTGCGGCGCGCGCCGCCGGGCAGCGTGAGCGTCACGCGCTTGCCCTGCTGGGCGTGCAGTTGCTGCCATTCTTCGCGCAACGGCGCGAATCCGTCCCGGCCGAACGCCTCCAGCATGCGGTCGAGCTCGATCAGCACGCCAGCGAGCAGCCGGTTGCGGTCGGGCGCGGCCCCCGTTGCGGACTCGAGGTCAGTCGCGGCCTGCCCGATCCGGGCGCGCGTTGCGTCCGACAGGCGCACGTTGATGCCGACGCCGATCACCACCGCGGTCGGACCCAGCGCGTCGCCCTGCAGCTCGGCGAGGATCCCCGCGAGCTTGCCGCCGCGCCAGAGTACGTCATTGGGCCACTTGAGTGCGACTCCGTCCGCCCCGGTCGACTCGAGCGCGCGGGCAAGCGCCACGCCGACCGCAAGCGTGAGTCCCGAGAGCGCGGCCGCGCCGCGCGCGGAGCGCCACAGCAGCGAGAAGGTGAGCGCCTCGCCCACGCCCGCGTGCCAGGCACGGCCGAGCCGGCCGCGGCCCGCCGCCTGCCATTCCGCCGCGATCACCGTGCCGCCGGGCGCCCCCCTTGCCGCGCGTTCGGCGAGCGCGGTGTTGGTGGAATCGACGGTGTCGCGAATGTCGAGCGCGAAGCGCCCGGCGCTCGCGCCGAGCCCGCGCTCGATGGCGGCGCGATCGAGCAGCGTGACCGGGTACTGCAGCCGGTAGCCGCGGCCTTGCACCTTGTAGACTTCGATGCCCGTCGCCTCCAGGTCGCGGACCGCGTTCCACACGCTCGCGCGCGACACCTCGAGGCTGCGCGCCAGCGCCTCGCCGGAGTGGAAGCCGCCGTCGGCGAGCCGTGCGAGCACGCCTGCGGTGAGGGGTTTCATGGGAGACGTATAGAATAGCCGACGCCGCCCGAGGGCGCTCGGATAAAATAAGCGCATGTCCGACGCCGTGAAGCGGAAGAAGCAAGTCCCGCAATCGCCCTCCGCCTCCAACTTCATCCGCGCCGCGATTGAAGCCGATCTCGCGGGCGGAAAGTACGCGGCGCGCCGGTGGGGCGGCAAGCCCGGTCCCGCGCAGGTGCACGTGAGCGGGCCGCCCGATCCGGCGCGGATCCGAACGCGCTTTCCGCCCGAGCCAAACGGCTACCTCCATATCGGCCATGCGAAATCCATCTGTCTCAACTTCGGGCTCGCGCTCGAGTACGGCGGCGCCTGCCACCTGCGCTTCGACGATACCAACCCGGAAAAGGAGGAGCAGGAGTACGTCGACTCCATCATCGGCGGCGTGAAGTGGCTCGGCTTCGACTGGGGACCGCACCTCTACTACGCCAGCGATTATTTCGACTTCATGTACCGCGCGGCCGAGCACCTGATCGAGACCGGCCATGCCTACGTGGACAGCATCAGCGCCGAGCAGATGCGCGCGCTGCGGGGCACGCTGACCGAGCCCGGCCGGAACAGCCCGTACCGCGACCGCGCGCCGGCGGAGAACCTCACGCTCTTTCGGCAGATGCGTGACGGCAGGTTCACGGAAGGCGAGCACGTGCTGCGGGCGAAGATCGACATGGCGTCGCCCAATATCAACCTGCGGGATCCCGCGATCTACCGCATCCGGAAAGCCTCGCACCACCGGACCGGCGACACGTGGTGCGTCTATCCCATGTACACCTACGCGCACCCGATCGAGGACGCCCTGGAGAACATCACGCACTCGCTGTGCACGCTGGAATTCGAGGACCAGCGCCCGTTCTACGACTGGCTGCTCGAGCGGCTCGCCGCGGGCGGGCTCCTCCAGCGGCCGCTGCCGCAGCAGATCGAGTTCGCGCGGCTGAACCTCACCTATGTCGTGCTCTCCAAGCGCCGTCTGATCCAGTTGGTCGAGGGCAGGCACGTCGCGGGCTGGGACGACCCGCGTATGCCTACTCTCGCCGGCGCGCGCCGGCGCGGCTACACGCCGGAGGGTTTCCGCCGCTTCGCCGAGCGCATCGGCGTCGCCAAGGCCGACTCGTGGATCGACTACGCGGTCCTCGAGGACTGCATGCGCGAGCACCTGAACGAGGTCGCCCCGCGCCGCGTCGCCGTGCTCGATCCGGTCCGGCTCGTCATCGACAACTACCCCGCGGAGCGCAGCGAGGACTGCCACCCGCCCAACCATCCCCAGAAGCCCGAGCTCGGCACCCGGGCTGTCCCGTTTTCGCGCGAGCTCTGGATCGAACGCGAAGACGTCATGGACGTGCCGCCCAAGGGCTACTTCCGGCTCTTTCCCGGCAACGAGGTGCGGCTGCGCTACGCGTATTTGGTCAGGTGCGTCCGCGTGGAGAAAGACGCGGCGGGCAGAATCACGGCCGTGCACTGCACCTACGACCCCGGGACGAAGTCGGGCACGCCCGGCGCGGAGAGCCGCAAAGTGAAGGGCAACATCCACTGGGTCTCGGCGCGGCACGCCTGCCGCGGCGACGTGCGGCTCTACGACCGCCTGTTCCGGGTGCCCCAACCGGGCACGGAACGCGATTTCCTCGAGGACATCAATCCCGGCTCCGTGCGGACCGTCGCCGCCGAGCTCGAGCCGGCGTTGAGGGACGCTGCGCCCAGCGAGCGCTTCCAATTCGAGCGGCACGGCTATTTTGTCGCGGACTTGAAGGATTCGAGACCCGGCGCGCCGGTATTCAACCGGGCCGTGACGCTGCGGGATTCCTGGGCGAAAGACGGCAGGTAGCGGTGTCCTTCCCCGAAAGCGGGTGGCGGACATACCATAAGCAACCGCGCTGAAGAGGCGAATCGACATGACGCAAGGATTTAGAAACCTCGTGACCGCCGTGCTCGTGCTCGCAGTGGCGGCGGTCGGCTACTTGGCCTACGGCACCTACCGGAAAAGCGAGGCGGGCAATGAGGGCATCGCACTCGCAGGGGATACGGCCCGCCGACTGCAAGAGGCGCTGGGCGCGGATCCGGGCCGGGCGTCGGCAGAAACCGTGCAGGCGATGGGCGAACATGCGGCTGCGGCAAGCCGCAATCTCGACGCCATGAGGCGCCGCAATGCCGCCGGCAAACCGGAGCTGATGGATGCACTGGACGATTTCGTCCTCACCGGCCGGGAAATCCTGGTCAGGCAGGATGCAAGCCACCGGTTCCGGCGGCAGTTCCTCGCGAGCTCGCAGGCGCTGCGCCAGCACATGCGCGCGGACAATCGCACCGGGGCCTGGGTGCGGGAGGCGGTGCAGCGCAAGGAGCGCGTCGAAAAGGACTACCGCGACTACGCGGGCGCGGCCGAAGCTCTCGACAAGCTGCTCGAGTCGTTCCCGGCCTCGGTCGCCAGGCTCGCCTCCCGCTTGAAAGCCGCGCCGCTCGTGGACGACAAATTCATCGCCGAGGCCCGCAAGCGCTCCAACGCGGCGCTCAAGCAGGCGACCGACGAGATGGAAAGAATCAGGCGGATCGCCGTGCCGCGTTAGAGCTCGAGTTCGTCGCTCGTCACTCGAGAACGGAGCACTCATGTACAAGGCGACCGCCAACCTCGTCCTGCCGACCACCATCATCGGCTCCCTGCCGCGCCCCGCGTGGTACACCGTGAACCTGGGGAACAAGTCGTTCCTGGAGGCCATGGTCAACTCGCGCTTCCGCGAGCAGTACACCGACGCGCTCTCCGTCTACCTGCGCGACCAGGAGACCGCGGGCCTCGACATTTGCACCGACGGCGACTGCCGCTTCGATGAGGAGGTCGGCGGCCAGAGCTGGACCTCCTATCCGCCGAAGCACATGTCGGGATTCGACAGCGACACCGTGGCGCTGCCGGGCAGCGGGGGCGGCACGGCGTTTCCGCGCGGGCACATCCTCCACGATTACGTGGAGGCGAAGATCTTCCCGAGCATCGTCGGGCCGGTGGGGCGCGGCAAGCTCCAGTACGTGGAGCTGTGGAAGGCCGCGCAACGCCTCACCAGGAAGCCCGTCAAGTTCGGCACCATCACGCCCGAGCTGCTGGCGTTCGCGGTCGGCGACAAGCACTACAAGAGCGTTGCCGACCGGATCATGGCGCTGTCCGACGCCTTCAACGCGGAGCTGCACGCGCTGGCGGATGCCGGCTGCCCGGTGATCCAGATGGAGGAGCCGCAGATCCATCTGGTCGCGGTGCGCGGGCTCATGGACGACGTCATCAATCCCCAGTTCATGCTCAAGGTGTTCAACAACACGGTGCGGGGGCTGCGCAAGAAGACGGAGGTGTGGTGCCACTCGTGCTGGGGCAATCCCTCGCAGCAGCGGATGTTCGCCAAGGTGCAGAGCTACGCGCCCGCGCTCGAGGTGATGAGCCAGGTGGACGCGGATGTGATCACGTTCGAGACCTGCAGCTCCGGCGGCATTGATCTCCCGGCAATCGGTAAGCACATCAAGCAGCAGAAGGTTGGCATCGGCGTCATCGATCACCACACCCTGCAGGTCGAGCGGCCCGAAGAGGTGGCCGCCCTGATCCGCCGCGCGCTGGAACACATCCCGGCCGAGCGGCTCGTCATCTGCTCCGACTGCGGCATGGGGCGCGAGGGCATGAGCCGCCGCCACGCGCAGTACAAGATGGTGTCGCTCGTCCTCGGCACGAACATGGTGCGCAAGGACCTCGGCCTGCCGGAGGCGCAGTGCCTTGCCGCCGACCGGCGCTACTCGCTCGTCACCTGATGAGTACGCCTTACCCGCCGAGCGGCTTCCGTTCGGCGACCGTCGAGTAGTACTCCCAGGCCCGCCCTGACGCCGCCGCGCCGGGGCCGGTCTGGTCGCGGACGAGTATCGCCTCCTCGCGGTTAAAGACACGCAGCCGCTTCGCGTCGCCGCCCGCTGCCGCCAGCATGCCCAGCTGCAACCGGGCGCTTTCTTCCAGGAAACACGCCGCGACAGTCGCCGCGCGCACGTCCTTGAACGCCGTGCTGATGCCGTGGCCGCGCATCATCACGGCGACGCCGCCGCCGAGGCGCAGGGCGACCTCGTCGCCCAGCTCGCGCGAGCGGATCAACCCGATGCGCTCGTACTCGGGCACGCCGTCGGCGAATGCGCCACCCTGGTTGTGGACGACCCGGTGCGGCTGCCCGATCTGGGTGAGCGAAATGCAGGCGAGCGGATGTGCGTGCACCACGCCGCCGATGTCGGGCCGCGCGGCGTAAATGCGCGCGTGGATCCAGAACTCGCTGTTCGGCGTGCCCTCGCCGGAGAGGATCTTCCCGTCGGAGTCGATAACCAGCAGGTCGTTCTCGTCGGCGAGGCCCGGGCTGCGCCGGGTCGAAATGTAGAACGTATTCGTGCCCGGTATTCGCGCACTCGCGTGCCCGAAGGCATTCGACAGCCCGAAGCGCTCGATGATGCGGTTGGCGAGCGCGACATCATGCCGCAGGGTCTTTTCGTCGCTCACGATCTTCCCTCTCCGTGGTTTCTCGCGAATTACAGGCGCGACTCATGGTAATCGAGGTCTTCCTCGAGACGATGCAGCACGTCGTCGCTGATCTTGTTCTCGCGCCAGATGCGGATCAGCTCCTGCCGTTCCGCCCGGATCGCCGCGATCCGCAACCGCTTGGCGAGGTCGGCGCCTCCGGTCAGCACCTGGCCGCCGGGCGGGGCGATCCTCACCTTCTCGGCAAATTCGGCGCCGATGCGCTCGGCCAATTCGGGGGCAATGCCTTCCTTCTCCGCCACCTCGCCGATGGCCGCGATCGCCGCCTTGCCCAGCGCGAAGCGCGCGTGCTGCTCCTCCTCGTGCTCGCTCCAGTCGGTGCCGACCCGCAGCACGCGGATCAGGGGCCCGAGCGTCAGCCCCTGGACGACGAGCGTCACCGCGATCACCACGAAGGTGAGGAAGACGATGAGATCGCGCCCGGGAAACGGCGCGCCCCCCTCGAGCGCGAGCGGCAGCGCCAGCGCCGCCGCGAGCGACACGATCCCGCGCATGCCGCACCAGCTCATGATGAAGAGCTCCTGTTCGGTCGGCGCGGGATCGCGCTCGCGCAGCCGCGCGCTCACCATGCGCGGCAGGTAGGTCGCCGGATAAATCCACACAAAGCGCACGGCGATCGCCACCGCGGAGACGAGCGTCGCATAGAGCATGAGATCCCCCGCCGAGTAGCCGGTGAGCCGCCCCAGGATCCCGGAGAGCTGCAGCCCGATCAGGATGAAGACCAAGCTGGTCAGGAGGAACACGAGCAGGTTCCACACCGAACGCGCGATGATGCGCATCTCGGCCGAGACGATTTCCGGGGAATAGCGCCCGCGCACGAGCCCGGCGGCGACCACGGCCAGCACGCCCGACACGTGCAGCGACTCGGCGAGGATGTAGGTGATGTAGGGGACCGAAAGCGTCATCAGGACCTCGATGAAGACGTCGCCGAGATAGCGGTGGATGAAGACGAAGAACCGCCCCAGCAGGACGCCGATGATGACGCCGCCGATCGCCACGCCGACGAACTGCGCGCTGGCGTCGAGGAACGAGAACGCCCCCGTCATGACCGCCGCCACGGCGAATTTGTAGAGCACCAGCCCCGAGGCGTCGTTCACCAGGCTCTCGCCCTCGAGTATCGTGACCACGCGGCGCGGGACGTTGAGCCGCGTCAGGATCGCCGTCGCCGCCACCGCGTCGGGGGGCGAGACGATGGCGCCGAGCACGAAGGCGGCGGCCCAGGGAAT